>NZ_JAFLQX010000029.1:0-1093 GCF_017579965.1 Salegentibacter sp. BDJ18 | reverse complement strand
CCAATGGGTAACCTAAAAGCTAAATTTGAAGCTTTTGGTTGGGATGTAATGGAGATTGAAGATGGTAACGATATGCAACAGGTAATCGATGGATTAACCGAAGCCAAATCCCGTACCGGAAAAGGAAAACCGGTTTGTATACTTATGACTACCGTTATGGGTAATGGTGTAGATTTTATGATGCACACCCACGCCTGGCACGGAAAAGCGCCTAACGATGAGCAATTAGAAACTGCGCTTTCACAAAATCCTGAAACTTTAGGAGATTATTAAAATAGATTTCCGCCTTCGCGGAAATGACAAAGAAATTTAGAATGAAAACATATACAGATACAGGAAAAAAAGATACCCGTTCCGGTTTTGGTGCGGGACTTACCGAGCTTGGCAGAACCAATCCTAACGTGGTAGCACTTTGTGCCGATCTGGTTGGCTCACTTAAAATGCAGGATTTTATAGATGAAAATCCAGAGCGTTTCTTCCAGGTAGGAATTGCCGAAGCCAATATGATGGGAATGGCCGCCGGTCTTACCATAGGTGGGAAGATTCCATTTGCAGGAACTTTCGCCAATTTCGCAACAGGAAGGGTTTACGACCAGATTCGTCAATCTATTGCTTACTCAGGGAAAAACGTAAAGATTTGTGCTTCTCACTCGGGAGTAACTTTAGGAGAAGATGGTGCTACACACCAAATCCTGGAAGACATTGGTCTTATGAAAATGTTACCGGGAATGACGGTAATAAACACCTGCGATTTTAACCAGACCAAAGCTGCAACTTTAGCGATCGCCGAGCACGATGGCCCGGTTTACCTTCGGTTTGGAAGACCAAAAGTAGCTAATTTCACTCCTGAAGATCAGAAATTTGAGATCGGGAAAGCCGTTCAACTTTATGAAGGGGATGATGTAACTATAATTGCTACCGGCCATTTGGTTTGGGAAGCAATACAGGCAGCTCAAAAACTTTCAGAAAAAGGAATTAGTGCTGATGTGATTAATATTCACACTATAAAACCTTTAGATGCAGAAGCCATAATCAAGTCGGTTAAGAAAACCGGATGTGTGGTAACTGCTGAAGAACATAACTTCCTTGGCGG
>NZ_JAFLQX010000036.1:0-1338 GCF_017579965.1 Salegentibacter sp. BDJ18 | reverse complement strand
GAGGGTGTAAATTAAACTCTGTCTGAATTGAATTATTTATTAATTTCATTCATACAGAATTATGACAACAAAAGAACAACAAGAATTCGAGAAGAAGGTACTTGACCAGTTCATGTCTGGCAAGAGCCTTTTTGGTGCAGACGGTGCTTTTGCACCGATGCTAAAGAACGTTATCGAAAAAGCCCTTGAGGCAGAGATGGACTCCCATCTAAATAGCGATGAACGCTCCAAAGGGAATAAGCGTAATGGCAAGGGAAATAAAAAACTCAAAAGTGGCTTTGGCTCCTTTGATATTGAAACCCCTGAAGACCGTCAAAGCAGCTTCCAACCGGAACTGGTTAAAAAGAGACAGACGATCCTGGCCGATAATCTTTCAGAGAAAATCATCGGTCTTTATGGACTTGGGATGAGCTACCGAGACATCTCGGGTCATATCAAGGAAATGTACGATACGGATATTTCCCATACGGTTTTAAGCCAGATCACTGATCAGATCATTCCTGATATCAAAGCCTGGCAAAGTCGTCCTTTAGAGCCTCTCTACTGTATTGTTTGGCTTGATGCAATGCATTATAAAGTTAAAGTAGATGGAAAGATTACCCACAAAGCACTCTATAACATCCTGGGTATTACCAAAGAAGGAAAAAAGGAAATCCTGGGGATGTACATTTCTGAGAGTGAAGGTGCTAATTTCTGGCTACAGGTTTTAACCGATCTTCATAACCGGGGATTACAGGATATCCTGATTGCCTGTACAGATAACCTTAAAGGCTTTACCCAGGCCATCTTAAGCGTTTATCCAAAGGCCCAGGTGCAGCTTTGTATTGTACATCAAATCCGTAACTCACTTAAATACGTGGCTTCAAAGGATCAGAAGGAATTTATGAAAGATCTGAAAAAGGTCTATAGGGCAGTCACTAAAGATGTAGCCGAAGATGAACTGTTGAACCTGGAAGAGAAATGGGGTAGTAAATATCCAGTAGTCATTGAAAGCTGGCAGCGTAACTGGGAACAGCTCTCCCAGTATTTTGAATATACAGAACCCATTAGAAAAATTATATATACCACCAATGCCGTAGAGGGCTTCCATCGTCAGATCAGGAAAGTCACCAAGACCAAAGGAGCATTTACTAATGATATGTCACTACTCAAGCTGGTCTACCTGGCCACAAGAAACATTGAGAAGAAATGGACCGCTCCTTTGCATAATTGGAGCCTTACGATTCAGCAATTTTATATTAAATTTGGAGACCGGATACCACTGGACATAAACGCCAATTCCTCTGGGGCTAGCCCCAGAGGAATTGAAACATCAGACAGAGTTTAATTTACAGACCC
>NZ_JAFLQX010000013.1:0-257426 GCF_017579965.1 Salegentibacter sp. BDJ18 | reverse complement strand
TCAGCAGAATCCTTTAATGCAAAGATAAAAGCCTTTAGGGCTCAGTTTAGAGGAGTGAAAAATGTAGAATTCTTCTTATATAGATTAACCACAATTTTTGCTTAAACACAACAATTAGGCTTGATCCATAAACTTTTCGTCTCTCCGCTTAGATTTTCATCATTTTCACAAAATAAAAAAAGCCCTTCATTCCTGAAGGGCTTTTTGTGCGGGCGGAGAGACTCGAACTCTCACACCGTAAGGCACTAGATCCTAAGTCTAGCGTGTCTACCAATTCCACCACGCCCGCATTTCAATATGTTTGCTTGTTGTAAGCGGATGCAAATATACATAAATGTTTCAATTCACAAATAGTCTGGAAATATTTTTTTTACCTTTATCTCAATCAAAATTTCAAAGAATGAAAGACATCAAATCTTACGTTGAAGAAAATAAAGATCGTTTCTTAAACGAACTCATTGATTTACTGAAAATTCCATCCATAAGCGCCGATTCTAATTACAAAGATTCTATGCTAAAAACCGCCGAAGCGGTGAAAGAAAATTTATTGCAGGCAGGCTGTGATGCTGCAGAAATTTGCGAAACTCCCGGCCATCCTGTAGTATATGCCGAAAAAATAATAGATAAAAATCTGCCCACAGTTTTGGTTTACGGGCATTACGATGTGCAACCGCCAGATCCTTTAGACCTGTGGAACTCCCCTCCTTTTGAACCCGTAATCAAGGAAACCGAAATCCATCCCGACGGAGCTATTTTTGCCCGTGGCGCTTGTGACGATAAAGGCCAAATGTTTATGCACGTAAAAGCGCTGGAATATATGACCAAAAACGATGAACTACCCTGCAACGTGAAATTTATGATTGAAGGGGAAGAAGAAGTGGGAAGTGAACATTTAGGCTGGTTTATAGAAAACAATAAAGAAAAACTGGCAAATGATGTTATCCTTATTTCAGATACAGGAATGATCGCTAAAGATACGCCTTCTATCACTACCGGACTTCGCGGCCTCTCGTATATTGAAGTGGAAGTTACCGGGCCAAACCGGGATTTACATTCAGGTTTGTATGGCGGTGCAGTAGCGAATCCTATCAATATTTTAAGTAAAATGATCGCTTCTTTAACCGATGAAAACAACCATATCACCATTCCCGGGTTTTACGACAAGGTTGAAGAGTTAAGCTGGGAAGAACGCGCTAAAATGGCTGAGGCGCCTTATAGCGAAGAAGCTTATAAAAAGAAACTCGATATTAAAGATGTGTATGGGGAAGCAGGTTACTCTACTTTAGAAAGAGCTTCCATTCGCCCAACTTTAGATGTAAACGGTATTTGGGGTGGCTATATTGGCGAAGGCGCTAAAACCGTGCTTCCGGGAAAAGCTTATGCAAAAATATCTATGCGCCTTGTTCCAAACCAGGATTGGAAAGAAATTACCCAACTCTTTAAAAAACATTTTGAAAGTATTGCTCCAGATGCGGTTAAGGTAGAAATAAAACCTCATCACGGCGGCCAGGCTTATGTAACGCCAATAGATAATATTGGGTACCGGGCAGCCAGTAAGGCTTATGAGAAATCCTTTGGGAAAACACCTATTCCGCAGCGAAGTGGGGGAAGCATTCCTATTGTGACTTTGTTTGAGAAAGAATTAAAAAGTAAAATTATTTTAATGGGCTTTGGTTTTGATACCGATGCCATCCACTCCCCTAACGAGCATTTTGGGATTTGGAATTATTTAAAAGGAATAGAAACCATCCCCTGGTTTTATAAATATTTTACTGAAATGAAGCAGGAGTAGTTTGATTTGAGGATTTATTTGTTAAGTAAACTACCTCGGAGCAAGCTCACGAGGCATTAATTAAGAACATTGTTTAATTTTCGAGGCAAGCCTCGGAGCATTTAAATCTCGATTATCGAGTAAGGATCTTAATAGCTACGTTGTCTAAAAAATCACGTCATTCTGAATTTATTTCAGAATCTAATATGTTTTAATTATCCACATGTTAGATCTCCGAATAAATTTCGGAGCAGGCTCTGAAACTAGTTCAGGATGACGTCTCCTCAGAGAACTTCGTTTTTCTACCTTTTTCCGTAGAAAAAATAGAAATAACCGGAAGTAAGTTTTAGTATATTTACAGGAATTGCTTATAAAATCAATTTTTTCTATGGAAAAGAAAATTCTTATTCCTACTAATTTCACAAAACACGCCTGGAATACCCTGGTGTATGCCTTGAACCTTTACAAAAACATTCCCTGTACTTTTTATATTCTCAATGCTTATGAAATTCCTGTAAGAATTTCACTAAAACGGAATCATAGTGCAGAACTGGAAGCTGCAAAGGCTGAATCTGAAAACGGACTGCAGAAAACATTGCAGGGTTTAAACTTCAGGAAAGAAAATTCCAAACATAAGTTTGAAACAATTTCCCGGAATAAAGAGCTGGCTGAAGCTATCCAGGAAACCATAGATGCACATAATATAGACTTGATTTTAATGGTTTCCCGGGGCGAAAATGTATCTATAAACGCAGCTTTTGAAAATGAAATTTCTGAAGTAACCGAAAAAGTAGAGCATTGTCCATTTTTAATTCTGCCCGAAAAAATGCAGGAATTGCCCACTGCTAAGCGTGAAATTGTTTTTCCTACCAATTATAAATTTCCGTTTAAAAATAAAGAAGTTGCGGCACTTATAGATATGGCCGAAAATTTAAAAGCCAGCATCAGGATCTTATATATTAATAGCGATGGCAGGCCGCTTACTAAAGAACAGGAACAAAACCAGGAGGCGCTAAAAACTTATTTTTCAGGTGTAGATTTTAGCTTTCATAAACTCACACAAACCACCGAAACTACTGGGATTCATCTTTTTATTGAAAGTCGGGATAGCAATTTCCTGGCGCTTTATAAACGCAAACAGGGGTTTTTTAGCAAATTATTCTCGCAGCGCTTTAAAGAAGAAATAGATTTTAATCCAAAGGTGCCGGTATTGATTTTAAAAGAATTGGAGTAAAAAATTAGCAATAAATATATACCTCTTTGCATCATTTCACAAAGAATTAAGTTTCCTTAAACACTGGTTTTCAGCAATACTTATTAATTTGAAAGCCAAACCACAACCAATCAATAGAGATGAGTTACCTACTAGTTCCGTTAGGCTTATTTATTCTTATAATTGCTCTTGTAGACATTTTTAAAACTATTCTTTACATTAATGGTGGCGGAAGGTTGTCTTCCTTCACCGCAAGAAAAATATGGTGGGTGTATTTTAAAATGGCCCGCGGTAAGGGAAAAGCTCCTATTTTAAATTTTGCCGGCGGTACCATTTTAATGGGCCTCGTGGCAATGTGGATCTTTCTAATTTGGGTAGGTTATAGCTTAATTTACCTTTCAGACCCCAACTCTGTTTTAGAAAGCAGTACCGGTGAAAATGCCGATATTATTGGGAATATTTATTACGTAGGCTATACGCTCACCTCTTTAGGAAACGGAGATCTTAGGGCCGGTAGCGACTTTTGGCGTATTATTTCTAACATTATGGGGATGAATAGTATGATCTTTATAAGTTTGGGAATCTCCTATTTACTGCCCGTACTCCAGGCTGTTATAGATAAAAGAACCCTTGCCGTTTATATTTATCAACTGGGAAATTCGCCAAAAGAAATTATTAATAAAGGTTTTAACGGCAAAGATTTTTCACCGCTATACAATCGCTTACAAAATCTGGAATCCCTGCTTTTAAAACACGGGGAGCATCACCTTGCCTACCCTATTCTGCACTATTTTCATACTAATAAAAGATCGCATAATATAAGATTGAATCTCGCTATTTTAGATGAAGCTTTAAATATACAGGAAGCTTATCATTTAGATAAATCGGCTAATGCATTTACCTGGCGTGTTATACGGGGAGCTATGGATAATCTTGCGGTTAGGCTTCATGAAAGTTATACCTCGCTGGCAGACGATCCGCCTGATTTTGATTATTTCAATGATTTACCCGATGAATTAAAGGCGAATTTTGAAGAAGATCCCGGAATCCCCAAAGATGAAGATTTCAATAAACGCCGGGGGAAATTGTTGGGTTATATCAAAAAAGATGGCTGGGATTGGGAAGATGTGCTGGATGATAAATAAATGGGGTTGTTAAAAAATCGTATCGAAAACTTACTTGCCCCTGCTCACCATACTTTAGGTGATTAGGGCAATCAGTACGTTAAAAGTATAAAGCTAAGAAATGCTAGTTTTTAATGCTGAAGCGGGGAAAATTCCGAAGGATCTTAAGCCTACTTTAAATCTTCCTGCTGTACCGCAACTTTTTCCTCAATTCTTCCTGAATTCACTCTTTTAAAAGAGCTCATAAGCAACCAGTAGAAGATTAAAGAGAAAATAATATCGAAGAAAAATTCCCCGGCATCTTCCCCAAAGAAATCATTGATACTATGCCATAGATCCAGCGGAATTATAAACATAATTATTTTAAAAATCAGCTTCAAAACCAGGTAGAATATTACCAGTCGAAGTCCGTTTACAAAGGAGAGTGAAAAATAGCGTTTTAGGAAATCGCGATTATCCCCGTCAGAATTTACCTTAAATACCAAATAGGTTCCTACAATGGTGATTAATAACTCCAGAATAATATAAGAGATCTCCCAGCCGTAATGGGAAAAATCGGTTTCGGGTGCATTTGCGGATAAGGTGATCAATACCAGGAAAACCAGTAAATACTGGTAAGAAATTGCTTCGGTGATCTTATTTTGAATTAATAGTCGTTCCAGTTTTTTGAGGTTAAACCAAATCATAATTTTCTAGTTGATTTTTTGCAGTTTGTGAAATTAGGAACCCAAAATTGTCCCCTTAATATTGATTTATTGGTCAAGCTGATTTCTTCTCTTTTTTAAAGTCGTTAATTGCTTTTATTGCGATTGCAGCACTCGCTACTGAACCGGCAAGCCCCATAATTTTATTTCCATTTAAGGTTAGAAATATACCCGCAATAAAACCGATGATTCCAATACTTATTAAAAAGACCTTCGGCATACTATTTTTGTTTTCACTTATAATTTATTTTTTTCTCACCTCAACTTTCGCTATACTTTCTTCTACTAACTTTCCACAGTTAAGACCAAGTTCAGCCATTTTTCCTGATATTCCTGGATTTGATTTCTTTGGGCATAATTATTTTAAAGTAGTAATAATATCCTTCACTTCTTGTGCATCTAATTCAAACCATTCTCCTCTAATTCGTTTATTGTCAAAAGTAATATGCAAAGATTTTTCTATACTTTCAGCCATTTTTCGATTTGGGAATTCTTTCGAGCATAATAATTCAATTGTTGGCTTATCAGCTTGTAAAGTTTTCTCTCGGTATTTTGGTTTGTTTGAAATACCAATTTTATGAAAATTGTTTGTTGTGTCTATCATTAAGTAAACAGAGCATTTCTCGTCTGTAAATGTTTTTAATTCTTTTAAATTTTCTCGGTTTTTAAAGGCTATATGATTTTCAATATTTTGATTAACTATCTCAATATATTCAGCTACCAAATTTTTTAAAACTTTGCTATAATTTTCGTTCTTATACCAATAATAATTGTTGGCAACACCAATAATTGAATTATTATTTGATGCAAAATCAATTTTCCACTTTGACAAATTATCTTTTGAAAAAACAGACAACTCATCTTGAGTTATTAAAATTCTTGTTTCAAATAAGTTTTTCCAATTAAGATTCGATTTTATTGGCTTTTCGATTATTTCAAAACTTAAGATATTTTGATTTTCAAACATGAAGGATACTTTATCACCAATATTTAATTTGTAATCTTTAGAGAAAAAATATAATGCCAAATAATCTCTATTATTTATATTCTCAAATGAAAAAATTAAATCTTTACCTACATCAGAATTTGAAATAATTCCTCCAATTGGTGAAGGTGTATCTGAATTATAAGGATATTTATATCCACCTACAATTTTCCATTTAATTGTTTTGGTTTGTTCAAAATCATCATTTTCTATAATGTGTCTATTAAAGTAAGTGTTCTCAAAGACAATATCTTGGTTGTCGGAAATCACATATATTGCCTCATTTTGTTCTAAACCATTGTTTAAAAAACTGGTATCGTTCTTAAAAATTGTAATTATTCCAGATTTTTTTGCCTTTAAATTGTAACTAAAATAAGTGCTTTGAGCATTACCTCCTTTTACTTGCGCAATTTCTTGATCAAAATCAACATTAGTGTTATTCTCAACAAGCCACTTTGAAAGACTTATATGTTTTTTGCCAGTTGAACTGTCCAAATTTCTTAATTCTGGAGGAATTTCATATTTGTTGAATCTTACAGTGTAAGAATTATTTTTAGGTGAATTTGAATCAGCTCTATTAGGTAAAATTTTACATATTAAATCACCATTGTTTAAAATTTCTCTTTCCTTTTTTATTATTTGGATTATTCCAGATTTCGGCGATTCAGCAGGATTTAGAACGTAAACTTCATTTAATAGTTCTTTCACAAAATCATTATTAGCTTTCCTAACCGTAAATAAAGAATTTCCCTCTTCAATAAAATCATTATCGTGAAGAGTCCATTCAAAAATTGAGTTGTAATTTAATATTTCGTCATTATATTGAGGTTCTTGAAATTTATTCCAAGCACTGTTTTCATCATAAACGTACTCACCTTTTATTTTTTTTAAATTAGAATTGTCGAAGTAAATCAAAACAGTACCACTTTCATCTTCTTCGTAAGTTATGTAGCTTCTATTTTCTTTTGTTTTGAAAAGTCCAAACATAGTTTTATTCTAATTACGCCAAACTCGTTATATATAATCTACTCCCTATTACTTTAACAGCAATTCACCCCGGATAACAGGTACCGTGCCTCGTGCAAAAATTTGCATTTTAAAAAACTTCCGGAATAAGTCAGCTTATTCCAAAAAATTCAGAAATATGAGATTTTGATAAAACAAACAGCCTGTAGGGATGGCTGTTCTGATAGTTGCTATTTTAAAAACAACTACCGCTGTTAAATTTTTAACAATATAAGAAGAAGATTAAATTTTTATAGAAAATCCCGGAGAAAATCTTTTAGGCATCAAAAGTTTATTACCTAAAGCAAATAATTATTAAATTAATGCTGGAAAATATTATTGTAGATGAGTAAGAAAAAATCACTTTCAAAAGACCGGGAAGAAGAAATAATTCAAATGCTAAATAGCCGTTTTGAGGAGCATAAAACTCGCTTTAAGCAATTAGAATGGCTTAAAATTGAAGAAAAATTAAAGACTCAGCCAGAGAAACTTTGGGTTTTAAACGAGATGGAAGAAACCGGCGGGGAACCCAATTTACTTGGTTACGATGCTAAAACCAACGAGTTTACTTTCTGTGATTTCTCAAAGGAAAGTCCCAAAGGCAGGAGAAGTCTTTGCTACGATCGCGAAGCCCTGGAATCCAGGAAAAAATTTAAACCAAAAAACAGCGCCCTGGACCTGGCTGCCGAGATAGGTATTGAAATCTTAGATGAAGCGCAATACCGGGAATTACAGCAATTGGGAGAATTTGACACTAAAACTTCCAGTTGGCTGAAAACACCAACCGAAATAAGAGAACTTGGTGGAGCTATTTTTGGAGATTTTAGATATGGAAAAGTCTTTATTTACCACAATGGCGCCGAATCTTATTACGCCGCCAGGGGTTTTCGCGGGTTTTTAAAGGTTTAGGTTGAGGTAGTTCTTATTAAAACGGCGTTTACACCGTCACCCTGAACCTGTTTCAGGGTCTAAGTTGAGATGAAATACGTTTTATGTTAGAAGCTGAAACAAGTTCAGCTTGACGTGCTATTTTAACTTTTTCAGGTAGCCGAGACCTTTTTATTTAAATTTTAGACTGTAATTTGATTCAATAAGGAATATTTCCATTATTTAGTATTTTTTCCTTTTAAACTTTCAGAAATAATCATAATTTGGCCGCATGAAAGATGTGAAATTTGCCATAACCGATATTGAAACCACCGGCGGCGGGATTAAGGGAAATAAGATCACCGAGATTTGCGTGCTGGTAGTTCAAAACGGAAAAGTTATAGACGACTACAGCTCCCTGGTAAATCCCGGGACCGAGATTCCACTATACATTGAAACGCTTACCAACATCAATGATAAAATGGTGGCCGATGCACCAAAATTCGCCGAAATAGCTTCTGAAATTGATAAAATCACCAAAGATTGTGTGTTTGTGGCGCACAATGTGAATTTTGATTATAATATTATAAAGGCAGAATTTAATAGTTTGGAACTGCCATTTCAAAGAAAACGCCTGTGTACAGTACGGCTGGCCAAAAAATTAATTCCGGGGCTTTTTTCTTATAGCCTGGGAAATATTTGCACCTCTATTAATATTCCGCACGTAGACAGGCACAGGGCGCGCGGTGATTGTGAGGCTACAGTCACGCTTTTTCAGCGTTGCCTGGACCTGGATCCCGATTATGAAGTTTTTAAAGCATTTTTAAATCAAAGAACGGCGGCTTCTTATCTTCCGCCCAATTTTAAAAATTCAGATTTCGAAAAATTACCCGCTACCACCGGAGTCTATTTCTTTAAGGATAAAGATGGGATTCCGCTATATATAGGGAAAGCTAAAAATATTAAAAGCCGCATAAAATCTCATTTTCAGGAAAAATCTAACCGGAAATATAAGCTGATGCAAGCCACTTACAGCATAGACTACGAACTTACCGGCAGTGAATTGCTGGCGCTTTTACGGGAATCTGCTTTAATTTTAAAATATTTCCCTGAATTCAATAAAGCTCAGAAAAAGGTAAGCAGGCCTTATACGCTTACCTCCTACCACAACCAAAAAGGGATTGAGCAATTTGTGATACATAAAAATAAAGTCTCACCGGTAAGCTGGATGAAGTTCTATACTCGCGAAGAAGCCATAAAATTCCTGGAAAATATTTGCCAGGAATTTGATTTATGCCCACGGTATTGCGGCTTGCAAACCGGTGTATCGCATTGCAGCCATTACAAAATAACCAGTTGCAGCGGGATGTGTAAAGGCGAAATTGATAAAGAAGAATACAACCGGCGGGTTTCTAAGGCGGTAGAATATATTCAGCAATATGAAAACTCCTGTTTGCTGGTAGAAAAAGGAAGAACTAAAGCTGAAAAATCTTTTATCTATCTCAAGAAAGGTCGCTATGCCGGCTACGGATTTGTAGAAAATTCTGATGATTTTAATGGGCCCGAGCAGTTTGAAGATTACCTGGTACCGCAAACAAATTCCAGTTATGCCGATAGGATTGTGAACCGGTATTTAATCACCAAAAAGAACATTACCCGCTTAGACCTGAATACCGGCGAAGAAGTTGAAGAACGCGAGGCCGAAGAATGGTTTGGGTAAATTAATTCATATTTTTTTAAGTTGAAATACGATACGCATCTTCCGCAGCAGAGTTAAGCGCACAATTTTTTTAAGTTGAATTTTTAATCGGTTTTTGGGAGGATTTTCAGCAAATCCACAACAAATTCAGGAAGGTTTAAATTACGTTTATTGGGCAAATTTTAGGCTTATGACCAGACTCATAAAATAGCAGGAAGTCAAGGCAGATATTTGTAGAGAAATATTGTTCAACTTAAAGTTATTATTATGAATACCGAAACTGTAAAAACCGTAGCCGATTATGTTACCGAAAATATTAAAAACGCGCACCTGTTTAAAAAACACGGGATCGATTTTTGTTGCGGTGGCGGAATTAGTTTAGCCCAGGCTGCGACAAAAGCTAATGTGAGCCTTGAGGTACTGAAGAAAGAATTAGAGGAAACAGCCACGGTTACCACTCCCGGTTACGATTACAAAAACTGGAAACTGGATTTCTTAACCGACCATATTATAAACGTACATCACCAGTATGTAGAAGAAAATATTCCCTTACTTATTCAATATGCGGCGCGTGTTGCCAAAGTGCACGGCCACGAAAGACCAGAGCTTATAAGAATTCAGCAATTATTTACTGAAGTTGCCCAGGAATTAAGCGCTCATTTAAAGAAAGAAGAACTTATTCTATTTCCGTTTATCAAGAAACTGGTAAGAGCGCAGGAAGAAGGAACACCGGCACCAAAACCGCAATTTGGAAAAATTGATAATCCTATTAAAATGATGGAAACCGAGCACGATGATGCGGGTGCCATTTTTAAAGAAATTTCAGAATTAAGCGATAATTACAATTATCCTGAATGGGCTTGTAATACTTACAGGGCATTTTACGCAAAACTGGAAGAATTTGAAACCGATCTGCACCACCACGTGCATTTAGAAAACAATATACTTTTCCCTAAAGCCATTGAGCTTGAACGCAGTTTAAACAGTTAAAGGTTGTTATATCCTGGAATCCCCATGCCAGGATAGATTTAGTTTTTTATTTTAGAATGTTTTAATTGTGTTGATGAAACCCCGTAGCAGCAATGTTACGGGGTTAATTCTTGCTAATAATTACACCAATACCGCCAAAAATCTTCATTGCAATCCCAATTTTTACCGGGAGAAGCAATCTTTAAATTTTAGTCAAACCGGGAGAGATTGCTTCACCTTACTCGGTATTTTGTTCCTAGTTCAATTTTTAAGCTAACTTCTTATCTTTTTAGTATCTTTCGGCCTATGCTGCGTTTAGATTTAAAAGCTCATCACAAAATAGCTCTCGCCTATTTTTTCCTGGCCGCTTTGCTGGGAATTTTCCTGAGATTATTTTACGTAACCCCGGTTCCTGGAAATTATAAATACATTCTTCACACACATTCCCATATTGCTTTATTAGGTTGGGTGTATCTCGCTTTAACCGGTATTATTTATGGATTGTTTTTTCATAAAACTGAACTTTCAAGAAAATACATCTATATTTTCCTGGCTACAAATATTAGTTTGTTAGGAATGTTGTTTAGTTTTCCCTTCCAGGGCTATGCGGTGATTTCCATAATTTTTTCAACCCTTTTCCTAATCTGCTCCTATTTTTATACAGCTTTTGTGCTGCGAAATATTCCGAAAAAGTATCGCAAAACCCAAAGCTTTAAACTTATAAAAGCAGCCTTATGGTATATGGTAATTTCCAGTATTGGCCCCTGGGCGCTGGGAGGTATTATGAGTACCCTGGGCAATACCTCAATTTGGTATAAACTCGCTGTATATTTCTATTTGCATTTTCAGTATAATGCCTGGTTTTTAGTAGCACTGCTGGGAATTGTATTTTATCTTTTTCAAAAATTAAATATAGATTTTGGCAGAAAGAAATTTAAACGGTTTTTCCTGTTGCTTAATTCCGGCGTTATTTTAAGCTTTTTTCTTTCTACTTACTGGACCAATCCACCGTTAATATTTTATCTAATGGGTGGGCTCGGAGTGATTTTACTCCTCCTCGCTTTTTACCAATTTTTCGCCTTTATACTGCGGAATAGAAATCTTCTAAAAACAGGATTAAGTTCTTTTAATTATCGACTTTTAATGATTTCAGGCATATTGCTAATCGGTAAAATTTTAATGCAAAGCCTTAGCGCCATACCCTTTTTCGCCGATTTGGCTTTTAATAATCTTGACTTTGTAATTGGCTATTTGCACTGGGTTTTCCTGGGTTTTGTTTCCCTGGCTTTATTCGCTTTTCTAAACTGGTTCAAGCTAATTAGAATCCCAAAAAATGCTTTTTACCTTTACCTCAGCGGTTTTCTAATTTCAGAGGCACTTATTTTCTATAAAGGCCTGGTACTTTGGTTAGGGCTGCCTTTTTTTGGTAATTACTTTCTTTTACTGGTTTTAGTAAGTGCCTTAATGCCTATTGCCGTGGGATGGATTTTAGGAGTGAATTTGTTGAAGAATAAAAAATGAATTACCAAGCTTTAATATTTTAATTCCTGTTTGGTCTCCTTGTTTTTTATAAGTTTGCTTTGATTAAAATTTAAAATATGGTTGCGGATAATATTTTACTGGAATTTGGAGCTTCAAGAGAAACCTACCATAAAGGCGATCAACTTTTTAGGGAAGGAGAAATTGCGCTTAATTTCTTTCAAATTATTTGCGGGGAGATTAAAATGAATAATTATAACGCCGACGGAAAGGAATTTATACAGGGAATGTTTACTGACGGCCAAACTTTTGGTGAACCACCCTTGCTGGCCGATGTGAAATACCCCGCCAATGCTGAAGCTATAAAAACCTCTGAAGTATTAAAACTCCCAAAACTAAATTTCCTGGAGCTACTTACAAAGCATCCCGAAACCCACCTAAAACTCACCCGCACCCTGGCTGAAAGGCTTTTTTACAAAGCGATTATGGTTTCCGAAATTTCAAGCCAGGACCCGGAGCATCGAATAATCAGGATCCTGGATTATCTAAAGCGTTACGTACATCAAATTGAAGGGCAGTTTAAATTTAAAGTAAACCTAACCCGCCAACAGATAGCCGATTTAACCGGACTTCGAGTAGAAACCGTAATTAGGGCTATGAAAGGCCTGGAAAAGAAAGGCGAACTAAAAATTAGAAGCGGAAAAGTTTATCGTTAATTCGGTTTAAAAATCTTTTTTTGAAGCCAGGCTCAGCATTCCCCAAACCGGTAGAATTACCCAGGCCAGCAACACACCAAAACTTATAATACTCCCTTTAGTTGTACCAAAAAATGATTTAAACACTGCACCGGTATATCCTAAAAGTGCTGAAATATCTAATTTTAGTAAAATTAAGGTTCGGCTTAAATCTATAGGATTTAGTACACTTGCAGCCAACGCAAAATCTTCTAAAGGATATTCCTGGAGGTACATTAAAAGTAAAAGGAAAATTCCGTCGTAAATAATTGCCAGGAAAAGCCACATTAAAATTGCCATCCCGAAACCTTTAATCTTATTCTCAAACCTAAGAGCAATTCCAAAGGAAAGTGCGGTAAAAATAAAAGTAAGAAAAGAACCAACTACCAATAAAGAAAGGAAATCCCAAATGGCTGAAGATTCAAATAAGCCATAAATTATAAAAGGAATTCCCAACCCTAAAACCAGGCTAAGAGCCAACGATATTGCCACGCCTAAATATTGCCCTAAAAAAATATGTTTTCGGGCTATGGGTTGCGCCAGGAGCAGCTCGGTAAATTCCCGGGAATTATAAAAATACATAATTCCAAAAATGGTTCCAATAAGCGGTACCAAAACAATAATAACATTCATTAAGGTAATGATCGCATTAGAAAGGTCGTTGTTTAAAAACAATAATACCAAACCTAATAACAGATAGAAGAAGAAATAAACAAAGCTCCACCGACTTCTAAAAAGATCAAAAAAACTGTATTTAAGAATTTTAAACATAAGGCTTAGGTTAAAATTTGGGCAATAGCGTGTTCAAGATCATCCTGACCGGTTTGTGTTTTTAGCTCGGTAATACTACCGTTAAAATAAATTACGCCTTCTAACAGGAATAAAATTCTATCAGCCGTTTCTTCTACGAAATTCATAATATGAGAAGTAATAATTATTGTTTTTCCGGCTGCTTTTTCCTTTTGCAATAACTCTCTGAGTTTAATTAAAGAAGCAGGATCCAGCCCTGAGGTAGGTTCATCTAAAATTATCAACGGACTGTCAAACATAAAACACAGTACGATATTCACTTTTTGGCGGGTACCACCAGAGAGTTTACTCAGTTTTTTATCCAGGAAATTTTCTATACCAAAAAAAGCAATTAGTTCTTTATCCCGGGCAGGTTTTCCCCTTAGATCTTTGATCATTCCAATCAATTCTTTTACGGTAAGGTTGCCGGGGAAATTGGCAATTTGCGGTAGATAATCAATCTCCTGCCGGTAGTCACTTTGCCGGCGAATTTTCTTACCATTTACAGCGATTTCTCCTTTTTGCGGAATTACCATACCCAGCAAGCTTTTAATAAGCGTGGTTTTTCCCGAACCATTGGGACCAAGCACCGCAATTATTCCCGGGACATTGGTCTCCAGGTTGAGGCCGTTTAAAACCTTTTGGGATCCAAAACGTTTATGAAGATTTGTTACCGTTACCATTGTATTTTTCTAATATAAGGTTGTTCGTCCAGCACATTGGCCGGTGTAAAAATGGGAGAAACTTTTTCTGAAAATTCAATTAAGTCTATAAACAGGCTCCTAAGCATCACAATACTTTCAGGCGTTTTATCTACTAAATAAGAAAATAAACTCACCGGCCTGTAAGGGATATCTCCAAAATTGTTTTTATCAAGATCGTAGCCGGAATAATTGCTCCAATAATTCCCGTTAAAAGTATTCCCGTTACTATGCCCAGTATAGGTTAAATCAAAAGAATTATATAAAAAATTATTTCGCTTAAAAACATTATTGTAGCAGCCACCTCTAATTTTTACAGCATAGCCGTTACTTTTAAAATCGTTTTCTATATAATTTATCCGGTTGGTATTATCGGCGCTAATGCCAACGGTGTTTTCTTCAAAAGTATTCTGTTTTAATTCAGAATCTGTTATGTCTTTTAGCAACAAACCGTAAGAAGCGCTTCCCCAGTTGTTTTTAAAAGTATTACGGTACATTAAAATTTCTTTTGAATACATTACCGCTACTCCTGCTCCATTGTTTTCAAAAAGATTCCCGGAATAGTTATTGCCATCAGAAAACATAAAATGCAGCCCGTATCTTAAATTATTCTTACATACATTATTTATAATTTCGGTATCGTCTGTAAATTCCAGATAAATTCCGTCGCGAACGCCTTCCAGGTGATTATCTTCAATATGCATTTCTGAAGTTTTCCAAAGATGAATAGCATTGCCGGAATGAGCCTGGCTCGTTGCTTTACCGGTCACCTGGTTACCCACTATACGCCCGTTATTAGAACGTTCTATTAAAATTCCGAAGAAAATATTATCAAAACGGTTATTCTTAACTTCAAAATTAGTGGAATTACTGACTAAAATTGCGGAAAAATCGCTGGTATGACTTCTGCCTATATTGATGATTTTGAAGCCTTCAATTGTAAATGCATCAGCCCTAAAACTAATTGCCGTACCTTGCATTTCAGCATCAATAACCGGGAAATCTTCACCTATTAGGGTTAAAGATTTATCACTTATAACAATATCATTTTCCTTGTAAACACCGGGTTTCACCCTAATGGTGTCCCCAGATTTCGCAACTTCAACCGCGTTTTTAATCGATTTGATTTCACAGGTTTCACAAACCGTAATTTCTGTAGCGTAAAAGCTGAAACTAATAAAAGAAAGGAAGATGAAGAGCACAGCTTTCATGGTAAATTACTTAAAATTATTTTTCAATTCTTCCCAGTCCTGAAGTTCTTTGCTATCACGGCTTTCTTTTTTCACAGCGGCAAGGTTAGCTCCCATTGGGCTTCGTAAACTATCATTTTGTACAAAGCCGGCATCAGAAACCGGTAGCATTTTGCCGGGTTTATCGTAATTAGAAACTAAAAGAAAAGAAGTTTGGTATTCTCTCTGGTTCATATCATTCACCAGGCATTCTATAGCATCGTATTTATACTGTTTACCCTTATCTGTTACCAGCTGGGCCGAGTAAGCCCGCTCTACAATCGTCATTTGACAAAAGTGGCAATGGTCTTTACCATACTTAATTGGTTCTGGCTCAAAACTACAGGCCGAAAAAACAAAGACTATGGCTAATATGTAAAATGAAAATTTCATTATTTCAGGGTTTTTAAAGCTTTTTTACGAATCCACCAGGCTACCAAAGTTAATGACATTCCAATAAACATAAGGTAAGCACCGGTTCTGGGATACGAATGAGCCGTAAAGTTCAGAATTTTTTGTGTACCGAATAATGGTGGTTTATAGTTTATAGGGTTGCCTTCAGAATCGGTTAATTTTATAATGGCCTTAGGATCCAGATCTGTACCATAATCTAACAACCAGTTATTGAAATCGTACATTCCCAGCAAACCAAGAACTAGCATTAAGATAAACCAACCTAAAAACCAGGAAGCGGGGATTTTTTTAAAAAATCCTAAAGCACCTAATAGAACTCCTAATATCGCCATACCCGCAATGACTATGGGAAAAACCCGGAACTCCCACATTTCAGCCGGCTTTGGAATTTTCTTCATTCCTATATAATGATTTACCCCGTCTATATTCTGAATATCAAATTCTTCTTCTCCTTCTATCCCGCTAATAAAAATATCCATTCCCATAGGATCGGGGTATTGGGGTGCGCCAAGTTGAATATTCCATAAAGGAAAATAAAACAGGCCTAACAAGAGAAGTGAGCCCAATATCATTAAAATTGCAGAACGTTTCATATGCTTATGTATTATTAAATAGATTTGGGAGGCTATAAAAAAGTATTGTCTTAGAAAGCTTTTAAAAAATAAAGGAGGGCGCAAACAACTGGCCGCCACCCTCCTTTTTCAATCTAAAAACAACCTTTAACTAGTTACTTGTATATTCGTCATCTAAGCCCCATTTCATAGGAGTATTAGCTCCTTCTGCAGAAACTCTTATGTAACCCTGCATTTCCTGGTGAAGTGCAGAACAGAAATCGGTACAATAGAATGGCCATACACCGGGTTTCTTAGGTTCCCACGTAATGGTTTTTGTTTGTCCTGGCATTATTAAAAGCTCTGAAGTATTAGCTCCAATTACTGCGAAACCGTGCGGTACATCAAAATCCTGCTCTAAGTTGGTTACGTGGAAATATACTTTATCTCCCACGTGAATACCTTCTAGGTTATCTGGCGCAAAGTGGCTTCTTACCGTGGTCATATACACGTGAACTTCATTGCCCTCACGAACCATTTTGGTTTCACTTTCATTAACAGCAGCATACTTGTGATTATTTTCATCTAAACGATAAATCTTTTTTGAATTTTCTTTGATTTTATCGGCTTTAATGGCAGCTGCGTAGTGCGGCTCACCGTGTGTTGGAAAATCAAGTAACAACTCCATTTTATCACCTGAAATATCAAACAACTGCGCAGAGTGTTCTAGCTCGGGGCCGGTTGGTAAATACCTGTCTTTGGTAATTTTGTTTAAGGAAATCATATATTTTCCATCTGGTTTTCTTGAGTTTCCTCCAGAAATCATTAAGTGACCTACAGAGTAATAACTTGGCTGTCTATCTACAACTTCCCAGGTATCTAATTTCCATTTTACAACTTCAGAAGAGATAAAGAATGTAGTATAAGCATTTCCTTTATCATCAAATTCAGTGTGCAATGGGCCTAAACCTGCTTCCTTAACGGTTCCGGCTAAGGTAGACTCAAAATTAAGTACTGGAATTCCGTAAGCATCTCCATCAAATTCTTCATTTTCAATAGCATCAAGCATTTTACTGAATGAATGCACGGTAAGGTCACTGGAAAGTTTTCCGTTACCAATAATATATTGTCCTGAAGGATCTACATCACAACCGTGAGGAGATTTGGGAGTTGGCATAAAATATACTGCACCGGGTATATCACGAGGATCTACTCTAAGCACTTCGTTTTTGGTGGTAGAAATAGTAGTTTGAGTATCGTGGTCAAACACATTATGCACATATTCGGCATCCATAGTCTCCCCGCCTCCATTTTCTACATATTCGCTTATTTTCTTCCAGTTAACTGCAGCAATAAAATCCTTATCATTTTGCGAAGCATTTACTTCCTGCATAGTATGTGATTCTTCGGTATTATAAGTGGTAAAGAAGAACCAGCCGTGAGATTCGCCGCGACCGGGGTGAGAAAGATCATAATTAAAACCGGGCATATCTATTTGAAAATCAATTTCCATATGGCCGTCATCGCCTACTGCGATAAAAGTTAAAGGTCCTCTAAAATTTCCTTTCATTTCATCTATAGGCATGTCTTTTTGAGGATAAGGCACTGAAAATCGTGTACCGGCCACCACATATTCGGTGTTTTCGGTAACATAAGAAGAAGAGTGGTTACCCGCACTATGTGGGATTTCAATAATCTCTTCGGTTTCGAATGTTTCCAGGCTTATCCTGGCAATTCTGGGGGTGTTGTTCTCATTTATAAAAATCCACCTTCCATCTATTTCCCCGTTAGTTTGGGAAATATCGGGGTGGTGAGAATCTCCCCACGGCACCATACCAAACGAGGTTTTTAGCATATCTTTAGTTTCTTCAGAATAACCATACCCATTGGTAGGAAACTGAGAAAATACAGGGATTTCTTTAAGCATTCTTCCAGACGGAAGCCCGTAAACGGTTAGGTTCCCACTGTAACCTCCAGAAAGGAAAGCGTAGTATTCGTCGTGTTCTCCAGGGCTAACATAAACTTTTTCTGCAGCACTGGAAGCCATAGCACCCGATTTCCCTCCTTCATCATTCTGGTTACAGGATGTAAAGATTGCGGCAAGTGCAAATACGGCGATAAAATTTGTGATTGTTTTCATATGATTAGGTATTATTTCAAATATGGTTCAAAACTAAAGTGTAGGTTTATAGGTTTTTATGAGTATCATCAGTTTTCGGCATCATACTGTCTAAAATATTCTACAATAGCCCTGGCCTGGTCTTCTTCCAGTCCCTGATTGGCCATAATTGCCATATTAGACTCTACCATTAATCTTTTGGCGATAGGATCTTTTTTAATCATCTCTTCGGGATTAAGAATCATATTCATAATCCATTCTGGCGATCTTCTTTCGGTTACACCTTCTATAGCCGGACCAACAAATTTCTTATCCATTTTATGGCAGGCAGAACACATATTCTTAAAGATATTGGCTCCATTGGCTGCCATATCAGAATTAATGCTTTCTGGCAATTCCAAAGATTTTACCGGGCCAATTCCTTTATTAGATAAATCGTCTCCCGAATCTGCGGCAGCTTCTTTGGTTTCAATTTCTTTTTCTTTTGGTTGTGAAGAGTAATCGTCCAGGCGTAGGCTTTCTTTTTCGTCTTTTTCAGAATTGCCACAAGCCGCAAAAGAAAATACCAGGGCTACAGCCAATCCTATTTTTACAATTAATTTCATAGTTATAGATTTTGATTTCGGTGGTAAAATTACCCGAGAAGTCAATCTTATTTTATGACCCCAATCATAAGGAAGGGGATTAACTGAAACAGAACTACTTAAACCACTGTTAATAGGATATTTACATCAAATATATGGAGTGAAGATTTACAGTAATTTTTAATAAAATATTTCTGTAATTTAAAATGAATCTAATTCTGCGTAGTAGAGGCTACTATTCATTTTTAAAAACAAAAAAGGGGCGATTAAAAATCGCCCCACATTAGTCAACCAAACACAGTCAAATTTAAAAACTAGTTGAAACTAACTTTTAAGAATTTAAATATTAAAACTTTAAGCTGTCGAAAATCTTTAAAATGTTTTCTAAGTGTGGTTTTAAAAACCAGGTGATCTTTTAAATAAAAGTTTTCACACTGCACATCGTCACATTCTTTTAATCCCTCCAGTTTATTTTTATAATCAAAGAAGGTGGTTAAATGAAACTCATTGGCTTTATTTATTAACTCCAGTTGTTTCTTTAAGTAAGAAGCATCTTCCTGGTTTATTTCTACCTTAATAGTTTCTTTTAAGCCTGATTTTAAAATATTGCTGAAGAAATTAATTTCTTCACTTATATAAATTAGGTGTTCTTCCCAGTCTTCTGCTTCAGTTTGGATACTTAAAATTTGTATTTCCTCATCATTATGATGTTCCTGAAATTTTTCCCTCATCTTCCTTTATTTTTGCATTTTCATTTCCCTTACCATCTGTTCTACTTTTATAATATTAATAGCGTTCTTACCGGTTGGGAATTCCCATTCTACCTTATCTCCCTGGGCATAGCCAAATAATGCCAGACCCATAGGAGCAAGAATAGAAATCTTATTTTCTTTAATATTGCTATGATCTGGAGTAACAATTTGGTATGTTCTATTAATACCAAAAGGAGTAGCTATTTCAACTTTAGAGTTGAATCTCACCACATCTTCGGGCATATTTTTTTCACTCACAATTTTAGCAAATTCAAGTTCGTTCTTTAGCTTTTCTATAGACGCACGGTAGGTACTATCTTTATAATATTGCGCCATGGAAACTATACGTTTTAAAAGCTCATATTCTACCTTTTCAATTATAATGACATCATATTTCATTTCTTCACAACAATTAATTAAGGAAAAATACCTCGCTGGTTATAGGCCGTCTCAATCCTGGAAATAGCCAGAATATAAGCCGCAGTTCGCCAGTCGGTTTTTCGTTCTTCAACTTCTTTTTCAACTTTCTTAAACACCTGAAGCAATTTTTTCTCTAATTTCTGCATCACTTCATCGAGTTCCCATAATTCACCATTTCTGTTTTGCAGCCATTCAAAATAACTACCAATCACACCTCCAGAATTACATAAAATATCTGGAATAATGGTGATTCCTTTCTCTAAAAGAATCGCTTCACCTTCTTCGTTTGTAGGTCCATTAGCACCTTCAGCAACTATTGAAGCTTTTATTTTGAAAGCATTATCGCCGGTAATCTGATTACCAAGAGCAGCAGGAATTAGAATATCGCATTCCAGGCCAAAGAAATCTTCAGGATTCATTTCGTTTGCTTCAGTAAAGCCCTGGATAGATCCTTTTCTAGGACTTGAATGTTCAAATAATTTTTCTACTGAAATTCCTTCTTCATTATACAATGTGGCGTGAGCATCCTGTACAGCAATCATTTTAGCGCCGTCTTCAATTAAGAATTTTGAAGCCCAGTAGCCTACATTTCCGAATCCCTGTACAATAAAGGTTTTATCTTTTAAAGATTCTCCACGAGATTTTACAAGTTCTTTAGTGGTTAAATACACTCCAAAACCAGTAGCACGATCACGGCCTTCCAAACCGCCAGAGCCTACCGGTTTTCCGGTTACCACGTGCTGATTTTGCGAACGTTCTGAAGTAGAGATTGTAGACATATAAGTATCTGCAATCCAGGCCATAGTTTGCGCATTGGTGTTTACATCTGGCGCAGGAATATCATGTTCCGGCCCTATATTTTCCCCTAATGCATAGGTAAACCTACGGGTAATACGTTCCAGTTCTGCATCAGAATAATTACGGGGATCTATTTGGATTCCTCCTTTAGCTCCGCCATAAGGTAAACCTGCTAATGAGGTTTTCCAGGTCATCCACATGGCCAGAGCTTTGGCTGCATCTACATCTACCGTTGGGTGGTAACGTAAGCCGCCTTTATATGGTCCCAGGGCATTATTATGCTGAACCCGGTAACCGGTAAAAATCTCTACTTTACCATTATCCATTTTCACGGGAAAATGTACCACGATCTCGTTATTGGTAATTTCAAGTATTTTCTTAATATTTGGATTTAGATCTATGATATCGGCTGTTTTATTAAACTGTTTAATAACCGTATCATACATACTTTGTTTGGGCATTGACTTTGTTGCTATCATTCTTTTATAATTTTATTGAAAATGTTCACAATACATTTTTCTGTTATCTTTCCAGCTGCAGTGGTGCCTTAAATCGCAATTAAAGCAAAGCGTTTTAAAGAGTTCGCTACCTGCATGCTCCAGTTCCTTTTCACTTTCTTCCAAAACTGCCGGTCTTTCCATTTCAACTATATTCATAGAATCTGTATTTTGGAATACACTGAAGCTAAAGCTGTGCCCAAAAAATTAAAAAATGAGAATATATATTTTAAAGTATTGATTATCAGGACTCAAAGAAGTAAAATTGAATTCCTATTATTTTCTGTGTTGGAAAGAAATTACCCGGGTGGGAGATAATTACCCGCAGCTTATTTAATCTTTTCTCGTAAGGTTTTACGGTCTATTTGAAGGATTTCTGCTGCTTTAGATTTGTTTTGATCTACCGCTGCAAGAACTTTTAAAATATGCTTTTTTTCTACTTCTTTTAAGGCAACTAATTCTTCATCTACAGCCGGGACCTGGTATTTTACTGAAGCAGGTAGGTCTTGCGGAAGAATTTCATCTTCACTCATAATTATGGCTCGTTGAATCACGTTTTCTAATTCCCTAATATTCCCCGGCCAATTGTAACGCTTTAAAATCTCAACAGTTTTATCTGATAATTTTAAACCGGTTTTGCCATAATCCCGCTGGTATTTATCCAGAAAAGTTTTTGCAAGGGGAACAATATCTTCTTTTCTTTCCCGTAAAGGCGGCGTAAGAATATCTACCACATTTAAACGATAATAAAGATCTTCCCTAAAAGTTCCCTTTTCTACCATTTCTCGTAAATCGCTGTTTGTTGCAGCAATTACCCGAACCTGGATTTTTTCTGAATTTCTACCGCCCAGTTTTCTCACTTCTTTTTCCTGAAGTACGCGTAATAATCTAACCTGAACCGCCAATGAGGCAGTTCCAATTTCATCTAAAAAAATAGTACCGCCATCAGCCGCCTGGAAGTAACCTTCGCGGGTTTCTGAAGCACCTGTATAAGCACCTTTAGTAGAACCAAATAATTCTGATTCCAGTAAATTCTCGGGAATAGCACCACAGTTTACCGCAATAAATGGATTTTGAGCAAAAGAACCTTTATAATGAATTGCCCGCGCCACCAGTTCTTTCCCGGTACCACTCTCTCCTCTTATTAAAATTGTAGCACGGTTATTTTTCACTCTTTCTATAATATCTACCAACTCTTCAAATTTTGCTGAAGAGCCAACCATTCCGCCATAATTATTTCTAATTTCGGGTGAAGAAGCGGTTTTTTTCGTTGATGTACGGTTAACTAAAGATTTTTTAACTGAAGTAAGTAACTCGTTTTTAGTAAATGGTTTAGGCAAATAATCTAAAGCCCCAGATTTTATTGCGGTAAGTGCATTATCTATAGAAGGATAACCGGTAATTACCAGTTTAGGAATTTCCGGATAATGATCGTCTACATATTTCACCAATTCCATTCCATTCATTCCCGGCATTTGTAAATCGGTAATCAATAAATCTATACTGCTGTGCTTTAAAATATCTATAGCTTCCATCACCGAACCCGCCTTGTAAGTATGGTAATTCTCCTGTTTTAGGTGGCGGTCCAGGACTTCAAGCATATCATAATCGTCATCTACTATAAGTAAGTTTTCTTTGCGTATAGACATATTAGAAATTCAATGGTAATTTTATTTTAAAAATAGTTCCTTTTGGAATGTTATCGGCAATGCTAATTTCTCCTTTATGACTTTTAATTATACCATGAACCACACTTAATCCAAGACCGGAACCTTCTCCCAGTGGTTTTGTAGTATAAAAAGGTTCAAAAATTTTATCTTTCACTTCAGGAGCAATTCCTTTTCCTTCATCGGCAATTTCAATAGTATAATGTGTTTCGTTATTATTAATGGAAATAACAATTTTGGAATTTTCCGGAGAATAATAAATCGCATTAATCACTAAATTAAAAAACACCTGGGTTAATTGTATAGGGTCTACCTGGGCTTTTAAAGCAGGATCCTGAATATTAAATTTAAACCGAATATTAGCTTTTTTAAAATTAGGTTTTAAAAGCGAAAGCGCCTGGGTAATAATGGGTTTTACCTTAATCTTTTTAATATCTTGCGGCATATCACAGGAGAAAAACATAAGTTTTTTTACAACTTCCCTGGAATAAATTGCTGAATTAAGGATCTTTTGCGCATCTCGTTTTGTTTGCTTTTCAGCTGTTTTTTCTTCAATAAATTCAGCAAAACCTAAAATATTACCTAACGGAGTATTAAGCTCGTGCGCTATTCCCGCGGTAATTTCTCCTAGAATAGCCAACCGGTCATTTCTTGCAGCTGTTTGTTTTAAATGCTCTTCCTGTATTTTAATATTTTGGCGTTCAAAAAACAGCGCAATTTCATCGGCTATTTTATCTAAAAGTCGCTGTTCTTCCACCAAAAAATGCGCTTTAGATAAGTCTGATGCCGGGTAATGTACTTTTATGAAACCTATTTCATTCTCTGAAATTTTAATAATACTTTTTTGAGAATAACCTTCTTTTGGAATCGGGTTAGAACTTAAATGATACGATTCACATTGTATCTCTACAGTAGCCAATTCTGGAAAACGCCAGGCATTTTTAAGAATTTTTACAATAGACTCTAAAGTAGCTTCATAAGAACCCTCAAACTCCCTTATTGCCGATGAAACCTGATAAAGACAGGAGAGTTCTTTAATTCGCTCTTGCAATTTCTCTTCTACAGAAATACTTTCAGGTATCATCTTAAACAGGGTTCTTTTAGCAAAGATAAGGGGATTTCTTAAGCTAAATTAATTTGGGTTAAGTTTGATGTAGTTAAGTAAAAATACCTTTTAAATATTAGGGTATAAAACAAAAAAGCGGCCTTTAGAGCCGCTTTCATATTTACAAATAATTATTTTCTATCTAGGTTGAAAGGAAAAACGCTGCCCTCCTACAGAAACTCCTGCCATTGCACCACCTTTTGGAATGGTAACTACGGCAACTCCGTCTTGAAAATCAATACTTTGAGAAGCTCCTTTATCAAGTATTACGGCAGATGCATTTGCAGAAAGCTCGTAATCTCCTTCTTTAAATCTTTCCAGATCGGCATCGGTTTCAAAGAAAAGCACTTCAATAAAAGCCTTTCCTCCAGCCTGCAAGCCAATATCCACCTGTTTAAGGTCTGCATATCCTATAATAGTATTGTTTTTATAAACAACGCCATTACCGGAAGCTCCTCCAATTACATAAGCTCCCTTTCCCACGTTTGGAAAAATAGCGTAACCGGCAGAGCTATTTAGCAACTCAGAGGCGTTAGTATGATTCTGCCTAATTTCATTTCTTGCATCACTAGCATCACTTCTAAGATCATCTTCAGTATTTTGCATACTTCCACAGCTTGCAAAAAGCAAAAGTGCAAATACAAATACTGGTTTGTAAAAATTGTTGGTTAGTGTTTTCATTTCTTCATTAGTTTTTGGTTTCCTTTTGAAATTAGCCATATCCATAAACAAAGATTGTTAATCGATTGTTATTTTGCTTAACATTAGCTTTTTAGCACCAAGAGTTAAAGAAAATTAAAATCCAGTGTTTTTAAATAGAATAATTTGAATAGAGGTGTTAAAAGCAGAAATTTTTTAGGTTAAAAAAAGGTTCGGCATTTTTCACTATATTATAGTTTTAACTATAACCACTATAGTTATTTAATATGAAGAATAAATTTCCATAGGAAATAATTATAGTATTTTTATCTTATTAATCCTTTAAAACTCTCCAAATTATGGAAAAAAACGATCACAGAAACCATCCCGATAATCATAAGGTATGGGAAGTAAACGAATCCAGCCGTTGCCCGTTTATGGGTGGCGCACTTGATAAAACTGCAGGTAGCGGAACCTCTAACCGCGACTGGTGGCCTAACCAATTAAACCTTTCAATTTTAAGACAGCATTCCAATTTGTCCACTCCTATGGACGAAGATTTTAATTATGCAGAAGAATTTAAAAGTCTGGACCTAAAAGCTGTAAAGAAAGATATTTTTAAGTTAATGGAAGATTCCCAGGAATGGTGGCCGGCAGATTATGGTCATTATGGTCCTTTCTTTATACGTATGGCCTGGCATAGTGCCGGAACCTACCGTATAGGTGATGGTCGCGGCGGTGCCAGTTCTGGTTCACAGCGATTTGCCCCATTAAATAGCTGGCCAGATAATGCTAACCTGGATAAAGCCCGACTTTTACTATGGCCAATTAAAGAAAAATATGGAAGAAAAATTTCCTGGGCAGATCTTATGATCCTTACCGGAAACTGCGCCCTGGAATCTATGGGATTAGAAACCTTTGGATTTGGTGGTGGCCGCGAAGACATTTGGGAACCGGAAGAAGACATCTATTGGGGTTCTGAAGGTGAATGGCTGGGAAATAAAGAAAGATATTCTGAAAATAACGAATTGGAAAGTCCGTTAGGAGCTTCCCACATGGGGCTTATCTACGTAAATCCGGAAGGACCTAACGGAAATCCCGATCCGGTTGCAGCAGCCAAAGATATTCGTGAAACTTTTGGACGCATGGCGATGAACGATTATGAAACAGTTGCACTTATAGCCGGAGGCCACACTTTTGGAAAAACTCACGGTGCCGGAGACGCCGAGCAATATGTTGGTGCAGAACCTGCAGGCAGCGCTATTGAAGAAATGGGATTAGGCTGGAAAAATAGTATGGGAAAAGGAAATGCTGAAGATACCATTACCAGTGGAATAGAAGGAGCCTGGACCAATACCCCTACCAAATGGAGCAACAGCTTCTTTGACAATCTATTTAAATATGACTGGGAATGCATTAAAGGACCGGGTGGCGCTTACCAATGGAAACCAAAAGATAATGTCGGTGCCGGTACAATTCCAGATGCACACGATCCTTCTAAAAGTCACGCTCCCTTTATGCTTACTACCGATTTATCTCTAAAGGAAGATGAGGCATACGAGAAGATTTCCAGAAATTTTTACGAGAATCCTAAAGAATTTGCAGAAGCATTTTCTAAAGCCTGGTATAAATTAACCCACCGTGATATGGGACCACTTTCGCGCTATTTGGGCCCTGAAGTTCCTTCAGAAGAGCTTATTTGGCAAGATCCTGTACCAAAAGTAGATCACGAATTAATTAATGATAAAGACGTAGCTGAACTTAAGAAAAAAATCCTTAATTCAGGTTTAACGGTATCGCAGTTGGTATCTACCGCCTGGGGATCGGCCTCTACTTTTCGAAATTCAGATAAAAGAGGTGGTGCAAATGGTGCTCGTATTAGGCTTGAACCACAAAGACATTGGGAGGTTAACAATCCGCCACAATTGCAACAGGTAATCACCAAGCTCGAAAATATTCAAAAAGAATTTAATGATGCGCAAACCGGAAACAAAAAGGTTTCCCTTGCAGATCTTATTGTACTTGGAGGCTGCGTGGCTATTAAGAAAGCTGCAGCAGATGCCGGTTTTGATATTGGGGTCCCATTTACCCCGGGACGTACAGATGCTACGGCAGAGCAAACCGATGTGGAAGCTTTTGAACCCTTAGAACCTAATGCCGACGGTTTCCGAAATTATGCGAGAAACAGGGATAATATTTCAGCTTCGGCTGAAGAAATGCTTGTAGACAGAGCTCAGCTATTAAGCTTAACCCCACCAGAAATGACTGTTTTAGTTGGAGGTATGCGTGTTTTAAATACAAACTTTGACGGCTCTAAACATGGGGTTTTTACAGATCGTCCAGGGCAGCTAACCAACGATTTCTTTAAGAACATTCTGGATATGCGAACTACCTGGAAAGCAACATCAGATTCTCAAACCGAATTCGAAGGAAGCGACCGTACCAGTAAAAAAGTGAAGTGGACCGGCACAAGAGTAGATCTTATTTTTGGATCAAATTCTGAGCTTCGTGCTTTAGCAGAAGTATACGGGTGTGACGACTCACAGGAGAAGTTTGTAAAAGACTTTGTGAAAGCCTGGGATAAGGTTATGAACTTAGATCGTTTTGATATTTAATAACTAAAAATCAGGTAATAATTTAACCCCATAATTATCAAATTATGGGGTTTATTTTTTTTTGAATTTTTTCAATATTAATTCAGCTCAAATTGCTGTTTGGGTTGACGTAATAGCTTTTCTAAACCTAAAAGACGAAGTACAAAAACACCGATTAAAATGGTTAATGCTATTTTAAAATAGTAGAGTAATGAAGTGATTCCCGAACTGGATTTATAATGTGCCATTAATTGTTGTCCTACTTCCGGTTGAATGCTGGCAATATTATGCAAATCCAGGTTTAAAACTTTAAAATAATCGTTTGCATTTTTATTAATAAGATAACTGGCAGTAGTAAAATCTTCTTCCCTTAAATTTTCAAGAATGGTGTTTTCCAAAACCAGGTATTCTTTATAATGCTTCTGAAAATCTTCAAAGTAAACCTTTTCCCGCTCTACTAAATAGGTTTGACTATAATCTTGTAAAACCTGATCCATTTTTGAATTATACGTCTTAATTTCGTTTAAATTGAAGGCCGCATTATAGTCTCCATTGTGCTTAATATCTTCAAAAAGCATTCTTTTCTCATGGAGAATTTCAGAAAGCTCATAAATTTGGGATGCAGGTAGAAGACGATCCTGATAAAGCGAAGAAAAATCCTGATCTATGCTTTTCAAACTCCTTTTCTCAATAAATTCGGTAATTAACAAGAGCGCAAAAAAAGCACTTAACAATAAAATAAGACGTTTGCGTTTTTTCGGCTTTATGGAATAGAGGTCTTTCATTTCAATAAATTTAGGCATGCAAATATAACTATCAATTTAGTGATTTTAAGCCATTTATATTATGATTATGCTCATAAAAAAAGCCTTAATTGAAAAATTAACAATTAAGGCTCTATATTCACTTTTTACTTTTCGGTTAGAAATAACATCCTCCACCTCGTCTTCGCCCGGTATTAGATTCGCTATCGCCTATTTTAAAACTAAGGCTAAGTAGAAATTGATTTAACCTGGTATCTGTAAATTCTGCCCGGTTTACACCGTAATCCCCATTATTAATATCAATGGTCTGAGTTTCTGCTGAAGCTAAACTTCTATCATAGCGTAAATCAATTTCAAACCTTCCAAATCCAACTTTAATTCCGGCCTGAGCTGCGAGTGGAGTATTCTGTACTACAATCGTTTGATTAATAGGTTCTGTACCTTCTAAACTGGAATTCATTATATTCTGGTATGCAGGTCCGGCATAAACATCTACAGGTCCCCATATATTATAACCAAATAATAATGGAATACTTAATTTTTCTACAGCATAGGTAGAATTCTGATTTGGAAAGGGAAATACAGTTTCCATAGAATTGTAAATTACTTCAGGACGAACGAAGAATTTCTCGAAATTCAATTCAAAAAATATACCGGCGTGAAAACCAAACTGCGATTCAGCATTAAAGGTATCTGAGTTAAATCCTTCCCCAGAATCAAGTCCGGTTAATTCGCCTCCCATCACATAATTACCACCACCTTTTATCCCAAAACTATACTTCTGGGCCTGAATAAAAGACACGCAAAAAATGCTAATAATAATCAGTAGAAAATATCTGTTCATAAAAATAGATTTATAGGTCTGTTCTTCGCGGGTAAATATATCAATTATCTAAAATAATAATAGAGTTCCCGGTTTCTTTTTAACGCATAAAAATTCAATTGCGTATATATCCTCCATATAAATATAATAAGACCCGATTTAAAGAAACTTTAAATACCTAAATAATCAACATAAAAAAAACGTCCGGCTAGGGACGTTTTTTTAACTAATCAAACTAATTATCTAAATTACGCAATCTCAATCATTCGTTTAGCCTGTACTTTAGCTTCTTCCCGCTTTGGCAGTTCTATAATAAGAACCCCATCTTTATAAGAAGCAGAAATTTTCTCACTGTCTACTGAATCTGGTAAACTAAAAGCTCTTTTAAAGGTACTATAGCTAAATTCCTTCCTGGTGTACCTTCCATTTTTTTCTGAAGTTTCATTTTCTTTTTTCTCTTCAGAAGAAATGGTTAATACATCGTTGTCTAGCTCAATATTAAAATCTTCTTTAGTTTTACCCGGTGCAGCAACTTCAACGCTAAAGTTGTCTTCGGTTTCCTGAATGTTTACAGCAGGAATACTGGTTCCTATACTGTTAACATTTGTAGTTCCTCCTAACCAATCGGTTTTAAACATATCGTCAAAAACCGATGGCAGCCAATTGGCCTCATTTCTTTTAATTAAACTCATAGCTTTTATGTTTTTGTTAGACTTTATTTTTTATTATTTCTGATAAATTATTAGCAATTTAAATTCCAATCTTAATTTTATGCCTTTTTGGCATTTTTATTCATAATTAAACAGACAATTTGTCAATTAAATTAAAGAAGCTTATTTCTATTGACTTTTGAGTAACTTTCCAATAAAATTAAATGAAGTATTTTTTCAATCGCATTTATATTCTCCTTTCCAACCTGCAAAGTAAAATTGCTTTTTATCCCAGTGTTTTTGCAATTTTTGGTTTCCTAATAGCTTTCGCGCTTATTTATATTGAAAATCAGGGTGTATCCAGGTATCTTTTAGATCATATCCCAATGCTGGTGGTAGATAATGGCAACACCGCACTTAGCATATTAACCGCCTGCATTACCGGCCTTATTTCTATGATGGTTTTTAGCTTTTCTATGGTGATGGTACTATTAAATCAGGCGGCGAGTAATTATTCTCCCCGGTTGCTTCCCGGACTTATTTCTGATAAAAATCATCAGGTTATTTTAGGAATCTACCTGGCCACTATACTCTACTGTATTTTCGTGGCGGTTTCTATCCAGCCCGAAGGAGACTCTTATCAAACCCCAGGTTTTTCGGTATTAGTCGGAATTATTTTTACCGTGATTTGTATTGGTGCCTTTATTTATTTTATTCATAATATTTCGCAAAGCATACAGATTAACAATATCCTGGATCGCATTTTTAGACAGGCAAAAACACGTTTAAATTTTCTGCTAAAAACTGAAGAAAACGAAGATCAGGAATTCCCTGACACGAAAGAATGGTACGAGTACCATTCTGAAAAAAGTGGGTATTTTCAGAATTTATCTTCGGATAATTTATTAGATATCTGTAACGAAAAAGACACCCAGTTTGAAATTCTTCTTGTAAAAGGAATTTTTATTTTAAAGGGAATTCCGCTTTTAAAATCAAAAGAAAAATTAGACGACGAAACATTAAAAAAAGTACTTGCTAATTTTAACCTTGCCCGCGGGGAGTTAGTAAACACCAATTATGTACTCGCATTTAAACAAATTACCGAGGTTATTGTAAAAGCCATGTCTCCCGGAATTAACGATCCCGGAACCGCCCTTAACGCGCTGGATTATTTAGCCGAACTTTTGGCTTTACGAATGCAAAAACAAGATAGGCAATTTTTAAAGGCAGATAAAAAAGTTTTAATCAAGATGAGAAGTGTAGATTTTGAAGAACTTTTATACCAGGTTTTAGCGCCTATAAGAGCATATTGCAAACACGATATAATTATTATTCAAAAACTGGGCATGCTTTTTTATTATCTGAAATCTCAAAAAGCAGTTAACGCAAAATATTATGAAGTATTAGATATTGAAGCTAAAAACCTGTTTGGCGATGCAAAGTCTGTAATTAAGAATGAGGCGGATCTCAAAAAAATAAACGCAATTGAAAAACAATTAAACCTGAAAAGTTAAAAGCAAAACTCAGGAAAAAGCTAAATTTGCGCTATGGGATTAACAAACAACGATATTTTTAAAAAATTAAGAGTCGCTCATAAATTACGAGACGACGATATTGTAAAAATTTGCGCTTTGGTAGATTTTAAAGTAACTAAAAGTGAATTAGGTGCAATATTTAGAGCCGAAGACCATCCAAAATACGTAGAGTGCGGCGATCAATTTCTTCGGAATTTCCTAAACGGACTCATAATCCACCTTCGCGGCCCTATGCCACCTAAGAAAGAAAAGAAACCAGAGAAAGAATAGCATAAAAAACCTCACAGGTTTTTAAATCTGTGAGGTTTTTTAGCTTACGTCAACCTGTCTCGAAGCTTCGGGACAGGTTGACGTTTTTTTCTGCGAGATTAAAAAAATTATCTCACCAACTTCTTATACTTAATACGTTTAGGCATAATATCTCCACCCAAACGTTTTTTCTTGTTCTCTTCGTAATCAGAGAAGCTTCCTTCAAAGAAATAGACTTGAGAATCTCCTTCAAAAGCCAGGATATGTGTACAAATTCTGTCCAGGAACCAACGGTCGTGGGAAATAACTACTGCGCAACCGGCAAAATTCTCTAAACCTTCTTCCAGCGCTCGCAGCGTATTTACATCTAAATCATTAGTAGGCTCATCGAGTAGTAGAACGTTTCCTTCCTCTTTTAACGTCATCGCCAAATGAAGTCGGTTTCTTTCTCCACCAGAAAGCATATTTACTTTCTTATTTTGTTCACTTCCGCTAAAGTTAAATCGGCTTAGATAAGCTCTTGAATTTACTTGGCGACCGCCCATCATAACCAACTCCTGCTCATCGCTAAAGTTCTGCCAAATAGTTTTTTCGGGATCAATATTAGAATGCGCCTGGTCTACATAAGCTATCTTTGCGGTTTCACCAACTTCAAAACTTCCTTTATCAGGCTCTTCTTCGCCCATAATCATTTTAAAAATCGTGGTTTTACCAGCACCGTTGGGTCCAATTACCCCAACAATTCCAGCCTGCGGAAGTTTAAAATTTAAATCTTCATAAAGCAATTTATCCCCAAAAGCTTTACTCACTCCATTGGCTTCAATCACATTGGTTCCCAACCTTGGACCGTTAGGAATATAAATTTCCAGCTGCTCATCCATTTGCTTTTGATCCTGGCTCAACAACTTATCATAATTATTTAAACGCGCTTTTTGCTTGGCCTGACGTCCTTTCGGATTCATTTTAGACCATTCCAATTCTCGTTCTAAGGTTTTTTGACGCTTACTGGCTTGTTTTTGTTCCTGCGCCATACGTTTAGACTTCTGGTCTAACCAGGAAGAATAATTTCCCTTCCATGGGATACCTTCGCCCCTGTCCAGTTCTAAAATCCAACCGGCTACGTTATCAAGGAAATAACGGTCGTGAGTTACAGCGATAACGGTCCCTTTATACTGGGCCAAATGATGCTCTAACCAATGTACAGATTCAGCATCTAAGTGGTTAGTTGGCTCATCCAGGAGTAAAATATCTGGCTCCTGAAGCAAGAGTCTACAAAGCGCCACACGCCTTCTTTCCCCTCCTGAAAGCACCGAAATCTTTTTATCGGCTTCAGGAGTTCTTAAAGCGTCCATTGCAATTTCCAGTTTTGTATCGAGTTCCCAGGCGTTAGAAGAATCAATTTTATCCTGAAGCGCAGCCTGCTTATCCATAAGCTTCTGCATCTTATCGGCATCTTCATAAACCTCGGGCAATCCAAACTGGTCGTTAATTTTATTGTACTCATCAAGAATGGCCACCGTTTCGGCGACTCCTTCTTTTACCACTTCCAGTACGGTTTTATCTTCATCTACCTTTGGTTCCTGCTCAAGGTAACCAACGGAATAGCCAGGAGAGAAAACCACATCGCCCTGGTAATTTTTATCTTCGCCGGCGATGATTCTAAGTAAAGTAGATTTACCCGAACCATTTAAACCAAGAATCCCAATTTTTGCACCGTAGAAAAAACTAAGGTATATATTTTTCAAAACCGGGGTATTCGCATTTTTATAAGTCTTGGTAACCCCAGACATTGAAAAGATCACTTTTTTATCGTCTGCCATAATGAATTTTTTAAGCTATTTTAAGATTTGCAAATATCTGAAATTAAAGTCAGAATTCGGTTTGATTATTTATAAAGGCCAAGTAAGCGCAAGATGATTAACATTTGCCCGGTGTGATAGGCCGTATGTTCTATAACCAGCATAACTTCCCGCAGTAAGCTATGATTGTCAGAGTTTTTAACCGGAAGATTTAAATCAATGTCAGCATCTAAAATAAAATTTTTAAAACGCTCCCTATCTTCAAAATAATCTTTCTTTAATTTTCCCCAGTCTTCTTTACTTGGGGGAGCCGATTCGTTCGGCCAATAGTCGTCGGGCCATTTTGAGGTTTTATAAGCTTCAGAAGTAGTATATTCCAAAATATCCTTTTGAGCATAAGAGATATGATAGAAAAGCTCGTAAAAGGAATAGGGTAAATTACAAGGCTTTTCTCCTAATTTTTCAAAAGGAATTTTATCGATAAAGTCTTCTAAAGCCATAAAAGCTTCACCTCCTTCTAAATGCTTAATTAATTGTTTTTTACTTGCGGAATCTGACATATAATTGACTTAAATTCTACCTTTTAATGCGTTAAACGCCCAGGAAATGGCAAAAAATCCAATTCCCGTGACCGAGAAACCAATGGCGTAATCTCGATATTTAAGCACACCCAATAAAATAATAGCGGCACCAATAATGAACAAAGCAAAAGATGCCCAGGCGAAAATGGTATTCTTATTCATTCCCATATTAAAGATTTTATACAAATATCGGCTATTTTACATTCCCAAACCACAACTAGAATTCACGCTATTTTGTATTTTAGCCAAAAGACGGCTGCAAATTTAAAATTTACTGAAATTTTGATAATATATCTACCTATTTAGAAGATATTTCTAATTTCAGGAATAAAAAATCATAATATATGAATATGAAATTCAATAAAAATGAAGACCATAACAAACTCCTGGTTTCTTCATTAAATCATAAACTTAAACGCGTAAAGCTCGGTGGTGGTGAAAAGCGCATTGAAAAACACCACGCCAAAGGAAAAATGACCGCCCGCGAACGTATTGATTTTCTATTAGACGATAAATCCAATGCTATTGAAATTGGGGCATTTGCTGGCGAAGGAATGTACGAGGAGCACGGGGGCTGCCCTTCGGGAGGTGTTGTTGTTAAGATAGGTTATGTTTCAGGGAAACAATGTATTGTTGTTGCCAATGATGCTACGGTAAAAGCAGGAGCATGGTTTCCTATAACCGGAAAGAAAAACTTAAGAGCGCAGGAAATAGCGATTGAAAACAGGTTGCCAATTATTTATCTTGTAGATAGCGCCGGAGTTTATTTACCAATGCAGGATGAAATTTTTCCGGACAAGGAACACTTCGGAAGAATCTTTAGGAATAATGCGGTAATGAGCAGTATGGGAATTACTCAAATTGCAGCGGTGATGGGAAGCTGTGTAGCCGGTGGCGCATATTTGCCTATTATGAGTGATGAAGCACTTATCGTCGAAAAAACCGGAAGTATTTTCCTCGCGGGAAGTTACCTGGTAAAAGCTGCAATTGGAGAATCTATAGATAATGAAACTCTTGGTGGTGCCACTACACATTCTGAAATTAGCGGGGTGACCGATTATAAAGCGAAAGATGATAAAGACGCGCTCACCCGCATTAAAAATATTATGGATAAAATGGGCGACTTCGATAAAGCCGGATTTAGCCATAAAAAACCCGTTAAACCAAAAGAAAAACAGGAAGATATTTACGGAATTCTACCTAAAAAACGAAGCGATCAATATGATGTTAGGGAAATAATTTCCCGTCTCGTAGATGGATCGGAATTTGAAGAATATAAAGAAGGTTACGGGCAAACCATTATTACCGGCTACGCCAGGATAGATGGCTGGGCCGTGGGTATTGTTGCTAATCAGCGTAAAATTGTAAAAACTACGGCATCAAAAACGAAACCTACAGAAATGCAATTTGGCGGTGTGATCTATTCAGATTCAGCCGATAAAGCAACTCGTTTTATTGCAAATTGCAACCAGAAAAAAATTCCGTTGGTTTTCCTTCAGGATGTTACCGGATTTATGGTAGGCAGCAAAAGTGAACACGGCGGCATTATTAAAGACGGCGCTAAAATGGTGAGCGCAGTTAGTAATTCTGTAGTGCCTAAATTCACCATTATCATGGGGAATTCTTATGGTGCAGGAAATTACGCCATGTGCGGAAAAGCTTACGACCCTAGACTTATCGCAGCCTGGCCTAGTGCCGAGCTTGCAGTAATGGGAGGAACACAAGCAGCAAAAGTTTTAGCGCAAATTGAAACGGCTGCAATGGAGAAAAAAGGCGAAAAGGTTGATGAAGAAAAAGAAAAAGAAGTTTTTGAGGCGATAAAATCACGTTATGATGAACAAACTTCGCCTTATTACGCTGCTGCACGTCTATGGACAGACGCCGTAATAGATCCTTTAGATACCAGGAAATGGATCTCTATGGGAATTGAAGCCGCCAACCACGCGCCTATTGAAAAAGATTTTAATTTAGGAGTGATTCAAACATAATTTCAGAAATAAATATGAAAAACTTAATTTTAATGCTGGCCGTTTTCATTGCCGCATCTAATACTTCCTGCGCCCAGGTTTTAAGCAACAAAGAAGGTAACTATACTGAAGCCGATTCACTTAGAGGATCGTTAAGACCTGAACGTGCTTTCGATGTTCAGAAGTATCATTTAAAGCTTAAAGTTGAACCCGAAAAGCAGTTTATTTCAGGTTCAAATACTATTAGTTTTATTGCTGAAGATGATCTTTCTACCATTCAAATAGATCTTTTTGAAAATATGAAAGTGGATTCTATTCTTCAGAATGACGAAGTTTTAGTTTTTGAGCGTAAACACAATGCGGTTTTTATCGATTTGGAAGAAACGCTAAAAGCCAAGGAAAAAGGAGAGATTCAATTTTATTATTCCGGAAAACCTATCGCAGCAAAAAATGCGCCATGGGATGGTGGTTTTGTGTGGGATAAAGATGATAATGGAGATCATTGGATAGGAGTTGCCGTGCAAGGCACCGGGGCCAGCCTTTGGTATCCAAATAAAGACCATCAAAGCGATGAGCCTGAAGAAGTTCAGTTAGATATCGCAGTTCCTAATGGGTTAATGAATGTATCTAATGGGCAATTCTTAGGAGAAAAAGATTTAGGCGACGGCTTTACCGAGTGGAGCTGGAAAACTGTGAACCCGATCAATAATTATAATGTAATGATCAATATCGCGAATTATAAACATTTCTCTGATTCCTACGGGGATCTAGATCTTGATTATTATGTTTTGCCTTACAACCTGGAAAAAGCTAAAGAGCAATTCAAAGAAGTTAAACCGATGATGGATTGCTTTTATGAAAAGTTTGGCGAGTATCCTTTTGTTGAAGATGGATTCAAACTAATTGAAACTCCTTACCTGGGGATGGAACACCAAAGTGCAGTAGCCTATGGAAATGAATACAAAATGGGTTATTTAGGCAACGACCTCTCCGGGACAGGGATTGGTTTGAAATGGGATTACATCATTATCCACGAATCGGGTCACGAATGGTATGGCAACAGTATTACCGCGAAAGATATTGCCGATATGTGGATTCACGAAGGTTTTACTTCATATACCGAAGCTGTTTATGTGGAGTGCCGCTGGGGAAAAGAAGAAGCCCTCGAATATCTAAAAGGCACGCGCCGCGGACTCGGGAATAACGCAACAATTATTGGTGATTATGGTGTGAATAGCGAAGGCTCTGGAGATATGTATTTTAAAGGTGCCAATCTATTGAATACCATTCGCAGCATTTATGATAACGATGAATTATGGTGGAAAACACTAAAAAATTATACCGAAACCTACAAACATCAGATCATAGATACCGAAACTACAGAGAACTTCTTTAATAAGGAAACTGAAGTAGATTTACAACCTATTTTTGATCAATATTTAAGGCATTCTGATTTGCCTAAACTTGAATTTAGAAAAAAAGAAGGTGAAACCCAGGCAAGATGGATAGCCGATGTTGAAGATTTTAAAATGCCGGTAGATATTTTGGTTGATGGAAATGAAATTAGAATTTATCCTACAAACGAGTGGCAGAATTTAAAACACAATATTGCGCTGGATAAAATAAAAGTTAACGAACTGGAATTTTATATAACTTCTGTTTATATAAAATAAATAAGAAAATTAGTTTATTCAACAACCTGCAGATTATTTAATTCTGCAGGTTTTTTTATACATATATGGAATTAATTTACCTTGCTTTTAAAGGTATTTTCTCTATGAATTTTACCCGTATGGGTTTCTTCAAATTTTTCTATAAAATAGATTTTTTTAGGCCGCTCGTATTTTTCCAGACTTTTTAATTCATTAATTTCTCTTTCTAGTTTTTGCAGAAAATCTTCTGAAAATTCATTTTCAACAAAAAGTACCAGTTTTTCACCTAAAGAATCATCTGGCATTGCCGTTACAAATAACCGCTGATCTATAATTTTGGAAAGCTTCTTTTCAATTTGTTCTGGATGAAGTTTTATTCCGCCAGAATTGATCACATTATCTATTCTCCCTTTCCAAATAAATTTCTTGTAGGTAAGAATCTCCACCACATCATTAGTGGTAATTATTTCATCTGAAAGTTTAGGAGCTTTAATCACTAAACATCCCCTATCATCTTGCGAAATATTAATATTCGGCAAAACTTTAAAAGGACGGGATTTTTTCCTGTTTTTTGATGGATTTAGCCTTTTTGCGGCAATATGGGTAACGGTTTCCGTCATTCCATAAGTTTCATAAACCTTGGTGCTAACTTCTTTTACCATTTTTTGAAGCCTGGGCGAAACCGCACCACCGCCAACAATAAGTTTCTTTATAAGATGCAAGCGCCCAACCGAGTTATCCAGCTGAAACGGTGTCATTGCACAAAAATCGTAACGTTTAAAAACCTGGTCTAAAGGATTTGAGGAAGGTGGCACCATATCTAATTGCCAGCCCAAAACCATAGCCCGAACCAGCATCATTTTCCCGGCAATATAGGTAGCGGGCAAACATAGTAAAGCAGTAGTTTTCTCGGGGAGATCAAAGAAACGGGAAGTTGCAATGGCAGAGTTGATCATCTGCTCTTTTTTAATCCTTATAGTTTTTGGTTTCCCGGTAGAACCCGAAGTTTTTACCTCAACATATTTTGAAGGTTTTATCCAGTCTAATAAAAAGCTTCCTATTTTCTCTTCAAAAGCTTCCCCTTCTTTTATAAAGCTATAGGCCACTAAATGCAGTTCGGCATTGGTATAATGACGTTTATTAAGCCTAAAATCGGGATGAGTTTCCGGTACTTTGTATTTATCTGCCATATTTAAAACCAAATATGTTACAATTCTCCATATTGAAAGTTAGCAAATTGTAATGATAAATTTAACTTTCTTCTGAAAGTTTTAAGGTTTCGGGTTTTTCTACTTTTCCGAAAAGTTTATTTTTCCAATTGCTCCAGCCATATTTTTTAGCCATAATGAAAAGAAAAAGGGGATAAATTATAAATACTGGAATGGCCACATCCCAAAAACCTGCTATAGGTGCAGAAACGTCCTTAAATATAGATTCGGTTTGGAAAGCAGTCCAGTCGGCAGTAACCAGTAGCGCTGCTACCAAATTATTGGCGGCGTGGAAGCCCAGTGCCAGTTCAAGACCTTCATCCATTAGCGTCATAATTCCCAACATAAATCCTGTGCCAATGTAGTGTATCATAATGATATCTCCCAGCTGGCCTACCTCTGGATTAAAATAATGCAGTCCACCAAAAATAATAGAGGTTAGAAATAATGGAACCCAGCGATTTTTAGCAAACACACCCAATCCCTGCATTAAATACCCCCGAAACATATATTCCTCAAAACTGGTTTGCAATGGAATAAATATAACCGCAATTCCTACCAGAATAAGAAATGAGGTGGGTTCAAAATTTAACTGATAATCTTCAGGATAAAAGAAATAATATGCCAGGGTGGTTAAGATAGTAAAGATAGCTACCAGGGTAAAAGCAAAGAAAAACCGGTTCCAATCTACTTTTTTTCGTGTAGTGGTTAAGGTTTTTAATGGCTGCGAATGCAGGTATTTTGCATTGAATAAAACCGCCACCAATCCGGCTGCAAAAGGTAATAATAAGAAAAACAACGTTAGATTAGAATCAAAGACTTTTAAAACTGCTGTTTCGTCCATAGCGGCATCAAACCCACCTTCCAAAAAAAGAGCTATCAGAAACGGGATTTGGGCCATAAAAACCGCAATCATAATTATAACTACCCCAATAATGTATCTCCATAATTCATGATGATACCGAAACGCCTGCGCTATATACATTTACTAAAAATTAAATTCCCAGCTTTTAGCCGGATTATATTGAATATTTCCTTTTTCTACCTCTAAAGGGCTTTGAATATTATTGGTATACAAACTTCCGGTGCCAAGTCCCTGGGGCATTTTATTGTTTTTTGTATAAGTAAATTGGGAAATTGCATTTAGCCCTACATTACTTTCTAAAGCACTGGTGATCCACCAGCCAATATTGTTTTCTTCGGCTAAATCTATCCATTCTTGTGTGCCTTTAAAACCACCGATTAAACTGGGTTTTAAAATTATATACTGCGGCTTTATTGTATGTAACAATTCTTTCTTCTTTGTTACATTAAAAACGCCAATCAATTCTTCGTCTAAAGCAATTGGCAGCGGAGTTTCCAGGCATAAACCTGCCATTTCCTTCAGCTGTCCCTGTTTTATAGGTTGCTCTATGCTATGTAGTTGAAATTCACTTAAACGCTTCAGTTTTTCCAGGGCTTCTTCAGGTTTAAAAGCTCCATTTGCATCTACGCGTAATTCTATTTCTTCGGAAGAAAATTCAGAGCGAATATATTTTAAAAGCTCCAGTTCGGTTTCAAAATCTATCGCGCCAATTTTCATTTTAATACAATCAAATCCCGTTTCAATTTTCTCCTGAATCTGGGATTTCATAAATGATTTCTCCCCCATCCATATTAATCCGTTAATAGGAATTGAAGCTTTTCTTTTTGTAAATTCTGAAGGGAATATTTCAAATGGATTTTCAGCTTTTAAAGATCTAAAAGCCATTTCTACTCCTATTTGAATGCTGGGGAATTCTTCTAACTCTTCCCAAAGCATCGTTTCGCCCAAACTAATATTGTTGCAAACCCACTGCAATTTTTCTTCGTAATCTGGCCTATCGTCTACACTCAGACTTCTAAGAATACCGCATTCACCAAAACCAATTTTATCGCCTTCGGTAATTTTTAAAAACCAGGTTTCTTTAGTAGTAAGAACGCCCCGCGAAGTTCCGCTGGGGCGCTTAAATTTTAAGATATACTTTTTATAATCTGCCTGCATATATTTTTATTGCGGAAAAAGTTGAAATTAAAGTTCCAGGCTCTCTCCTATTTCAAGAAGCATAAGGTCTTTACCTTCATCAAAGAATTTTCTTTTTGCTTCTTCGTGGTCTATTTCAATATAACCAAAAGTATCATAATGGCAACCCAAAACTTTGTCACATTCTACAAAATCACTGGCTACTATGGCATCTTCTACACCCATTGTAAAATTATCACCAATTGGGAGAATTGCAAGATCTAGAGTAGTGCGCTGCGGAATCAATTTCATATCCATAGTAAGAGCAGTATCGCCGGCAATATAAATATTTTTGTGTTCTCCTTCAATTACGAATCCACCGGGTTGACCGCCGTATTTTCCATCGGGAAAAGAGCTGGTATGAATTGCATTTACGTATTTTACTTTTCCGAATTCAAAATCCCAGCTTCCGCCGTGATTCATTGGGTGAACTTCAATCCCTTTTTCTTCGTAATGATTTGCGATCTCAAAATTACTCACAATTACAGCGCCAGTGTTTTGGGCAATTTCTTCAGCATCTAAGGTATGATCCTGGTGTGCGTGAGTCAGCAAAATATAATCGGCTTTAATATCTTTAATATTGATTTTATCTTTGGCCAGTTCATTCCCGGTAATGAACGGATCTACCAAAACATTGATATCTGCTATTTTAATTCCGAAGCAACTTTGTCCGTAATACGTGATTTTCATAATGTAATTTTTATGTTCGCCCTAATTTAAGGATTCGCTGAAAAAGGTTAGAAACGCCCAAATATATAATTTTGTTAAACTTCTTACCATATCTGGCCTAAACCAAAAAGTACAGCGGTGGCAAAGGTAGAAAGGGCTAAAATTTTAAGTTCAGGATCTAGTAAAGTAGCATTTTCATTTTCTACCACTCTTTTAAGATGCATTATTAAAGGAATAAAAGCCGGCAGATAAAAAAAATCGTTTACACTTTCCAGGGTAAGTACGGTGAATAAAACCAAACAAAGTATGGCTCCCAGAATAAGTGCATAATGATAGTTTTTGGCATTTTTAGCGCCGAGTTTCACTACAAGAGTATTCTTTCCCGCTTTTTCATCAGAAATTCTATCTCTCATATTATTGAGATTTAAAACCCCCATACTTAAAAAACCGATACTGAATGACGGAAGCATCACTAACCAGTTCCATTGATGTGCATATAAAAAATAAGAACCGTAAACGGCAACCAAACCAAAGAAAATAAACACAAAAACATCTCCCAGCCCACGATAACCGTAAGCCGATTTACCAACTGTATATTTTATGGCTGCAGCAATTGCCCCAACTCCCAGTAGGAAAAAAAATAAAGCATAACCTAAATTTTCTTTCCCGAAAGCAGCATAAATAAGTAAAACAGCAAATAATAAGGTAACAATTGCAGTGATTACAATTCCCTGAAACATTTCCTTTTGAGAAATAAGTCCGCTTTGTATGGCCCGTTGCGGGCCTACCCTATCTTCATTATCGGTTCCTTTTACCCCATCTCCATAATCGTTGGCAAAATTTGAAAGCACCTGTAAGCCTAAAGTGGTGGCTAGTGCAAGACTAAAAATAGTAATACTAAAAACACCTTCGTTAACCGCAATGGTGGTTCCAACAATAATCCCTGAAACCGATAATGGTAAAGTTCTTAACCTGGCAGCGCTAATCCATGAATTTATTTTACCCATTTTAGTTTAAGATCTTAACCATTAATTCTTTAAGTAAATCGCCATGAGAAATATTCACCGCGCCCACGCCTTTTCCTTTTACGTCACTTTCGTGCAGCAAGCCAATAACCTGACTCACTTTTTTCATCGGGTAATTTTTTGCTGCGGCTATATAATCCCCAACAAAATAAGGATGCACTTTAAGCTGTTTGGCCACGTTAGCCTTAGATTTATCGGGCAGCCCATGATATTGCATAATTTGTGAGAAATAAGAAAATAAAAGCGAAATAGTCACCACCATTGGGTTGTCTTTCGGGTTTTGGGCAAAGTAATTTACAATGCGGTGCGCCTTTAAAGAATCTCGCATTCCAATGGCTTTCCGCAGTTCAAAATTGTTAAAGTCTTTACTTATTCCTATATTTTGCTCAATAAGCTCGGGAGTGATTTGAGTTCCTTCAGGCGTAATTAATTGAAGTTTATTCAATTCGTTATCAATTTTTCCTAGATCAATTCCTAAAAATTCTACCAACATCTGTGCTGCTTTTGGAGAAATGGTATAGTTTCTTGCCTTCAGGGTTTTCATGATCCAGTCGGCCACCTGGTTTTCATAAAGGCGTTTACTTTCAAATAGAATCCCGTTTTTCTTTAAAACTTTAGAAAGCTTCTTCCTTTTATCAAGGCTTTTATATTTGTAGCAAAAAACCAAAGTGGTGGTAGGCTGCGGATTTTCGGCATAATCTACCAGTTTCTCTATGCTTCTGGAAAGATCTTGTGCTTCTTTAACAATAATCACCTGTCTTTCAGCCATCATAGGGTAGCGCTTGGCATTGCTCACAATTTCATCTATATTGGTATCGCGACCATACATAATGATTTGGTTAAAACCTTTTTCTTCTTCTGCCAGTAAATTTTGCGCTATAAAATCTGAGATCCTGTCTATATAATAAGGTTCTTCGCCCATTAAAAAGTAAAGCGGCGATACACTACCTTTTTGAATATTATTTACAATCTCTTTTGCTTCTTCCATTAAGGTGAAGGATTTTTGAATTTTAAATTAAACTGAAGCTTGCTGCGCTGTGGTTTTCTTTTTTACTTTTGGCCTATGTTAGCGCTTAATTTTCCAAAATATTCGTTCCGGTTCAAAAATAGTGAAAATAAAATAGCCGTTTTTGATGAACTCCGGAAAAAATTTGTGGTTTTAACTCCCGAAGAATGGGTGAGACAACACGTGGTTAAATTCCTTACTTTAGATAAGAATTATCCTAAAAACCATATTAATGTTGAAAAACAATTAAAACTGGGAAAGCTTACTAAACGCTATGATGCGGTAGTTTTTTATCCTGACGGAAGAATAAAAGTGGTGGTAGAATGTAAAGCCCCACATATTAAAATAACCCAGGAAGTTTTTGACCAGATCGCCAGGTATAATTTGAGTTTAAAAGCCGATTATTTAATGCTTACCAATGGATTGCAGCACTACTTCTGCAAACTGGATTACAAAGAAGAGAAATATCATTTTCTACCTGAAATTCCCAATTATATTTCTTCTAAAACTTCTGAAAAATCATGACCACTGCAGTAGTAATTTTAAATTGGAATGGCCGAAGTTTACTGGAGCAGTTTCTGCCTTCGGTAATTCGTTTTTCTGAAGAAGCTAATATTTACGTAGCCGATAATGCTTCTACAGATGATTCAGTAGAATTTGTACAGGAAAATTTTCCGCAGGTAAAAATTATTCAGAATAAAGAGAACGGCGGATTCGCCAAAGGTTATAACGATGCGCTTTCCGGTTTATCCGAAGATATTTTTGTCTTGCTAAATAGTGACGTAGAAGTTACTAAAAACTGGCTAAACCCTATTCTTGAAATCTTTAAAAACGAACCTAAAACGGCTGCAGTTCAACCAAAAATACTTGATTTTAAAAGAAAAAACTACTTTGAATATGCCGGGGCCGCCGGGGGCTATATTGACAAATACGGTTATCCATTTTGCCGTGGGAGGATCTTTGAAACTTTAGAAGAAGACCAAGGGCAGTATAATGACGATACTCCTATTTTTTGGGCCAGTGGTGCTTGTTTCGCAATTAGAAATACAGTTTATTGGGAGGCCGGTGCGCTCGACGAAGATTTTTTTGCCCATCAGGAAGAAATAGATCTATGTTGGCGCATCCGTAATTTGGGCTATCAAATAAAATTTTCTGGAATTTCCAACGTTTACCACGTGGGTGGTGCTACCCTGGATAGTATGAATCCCCGGAAGACGTTTTTCAACTTTAGAAACAGTTTATATATGCTTTTAAAGAATGTTCCCACACCCAATGTTTACAGCATTTTAATTATGAGAATGATCCTGGATGGGATTGCGGGAATCAAATTTCTGGTAAATGGGAAATTCTCACATTTACATGCAATCCTGCAGGCGCATACCGCCTTTTACCGTAATTTTCAAAAAATGCATAGAAAACGAAGAAGAATTACAAAAAACTCTGAATATTATCAGGTAAAATCTATTATTTGGTCTTATTTTTGTTTAGGCAAAAATGAATTTTCTAAATTAAAATAAAGGTATTCAAACTTATAGTAAAGCTTCTTTTTCCGCTTTACTTTTTTTTGATACTTTTGAATCATCTAACATTAATAACAATTACAAGATTATGAAACGAATTATGCTTTTATCGGCAACCGCCGTTCTTTTGTTTTCCTCTTGCGTATCTAATAAGAAATACGCTGAACTGGAAGAAAAACAAAAACAAACCCAGGATGAACTAAACACTGCAACCATTAAATTAAACGCGTGTTTAGAAGATAAACAAAACCTTAACCAGCAAATCACAAGACTTAACAATACCAACGCGGCATTGCTTAACAACGTAGGTGACCTTGCCACTCTTTCTAAGAAAGAAGCAGAAAACCTTGAGCGTTCTCTTGAAAGCATTAAAGAAAAAGATCTTGCTATCCAGAGTATGCGTGATGCTATTAGCAAAAAAGACTCTGTAACTTTAGCGCTTGTAACAAGCTTAAAAGGTGCTTTGGGTAATATGGCCGATGAAGACATTGAAATAAATGTTGAAAAAGGTGTAGTTTACGTTTCTATTTCTGACAAACTTTTATTTGACAGTGGAAGATACAATGTAACCGACCGTGCTAAAGAAGTACTTGGTAAAGTTGCTACTGTAGTTAAAAATAAGCCAGACATCGAGTTTATGGTAGAAGGACATACTGATGATAAAGCTATCAAAACTTCAATGTTTGAAGATAACTGGGATCTTAGTGTGAAAAGAGCTACTTCTGTAGTTAGAATTCTTCAGGATGAGTTTGGTGTAGCACCAGCTAGAATGACTGCCGCTGGTAGAAGTTACTATGTTCCTGTAGCAACTAACGAAACTGCTGAAGGTCGTGCAAAAAACAGAAGAACAAGAATTGTAGTTCTTCCTAAACTTGATCAATTCTACGGAATGATCGAAGAAGGAATGAAATCTGCTAAATAAGCTTTGATTCTTTTAAATATAAAAAAACCCCGCAATTGCGGGGTTTTTTACTTTCTAATAAGGGATAATGCTATTTCTTTAAAAAGCGCAATAAGATCTCATTAAACTCCTTTTTGTGCGTCATCACCAGGCCGTGTGGTGCGCCTTTAATTACTTCAAAAGTATTATCTTTAACCAGATCTTTACTTTTCTTACCGGCAATATCTATTGGCACAATTTCATCGTCATCTCCATGGACTATTAGCGTTGGTACATCAAACTGTTTTAAATCTTCTCTAAAATCTGTTAATCCAAAAGAATCTACACAATCCAGGGTGGCTTTAGCTGAAGCTTTGCAGGCAATACTCCAATCGTAATGTTTTTGATCTTTACTAATACGATCTTTATTTTTATCATAATTGTAAAACTTATCGCCAAATCCAGCTAAGAAACCTGCGCGGTCTTTTCTAATCTCCTCTTTAAAACCTTCAAAAACTTCTTTCTCAAGCCCATCGGGATTATCATCGGTTTTCAGCATAAAAGGTGGTACTGCAGAGATTAATGCAGCTTTAGATACATTGGCGGTTCCATATTTCCCTATAAAACGGGCAACTTCTCCTCCACCCATAGAGAAACCTACAATAATTGTATCAGAAAGTCCCAGTGCTGTAATTACATCGTTTAAATCTGAAGCCAATGTATCGTAATCGTAACCTTCCCAGGGTTTGTCACTATCCCCAAAGCCGCGGCGATCGTAACTTATACATCTAAACCCTGCATCTACAATTTTCTCTACCTGGTATTCCCACATTCTGTGACTTAGAGGCCAGCCGTGAATAAGAATTACCGGTTGCCCTTCCCCATAATCTTCATAAAAAAGTTTAATTTTATTACCTTTTTCTTCGTTTTTAGTCTCTATATAATTCATTGCTTATTTTTTTAATAAGGTATGCACTAAAAATCCCGATAAAAAAGTAAAGCCTGCATTTAGCAGGCTTTTAACGTGTTATCAAAAATTTTATTTAAAACTACATAATTTCAATACTTCCTTTTCCCTCCCTTATTACTTCAGGTTCAGAATTTGTGAGATCTATAACGGTAGATGGAATGTTATCACCATACCCACCATCAATTACAAGGTCTACCAGGTGATCCCATTTCTCTTTAATTAATTCGGGATCTGTGGTGTATTCTATAACCTCATCTTCATCATAAATAGAAGTTGAAACAATTGGATTTCCTAAAGTAGCCACAATACTTTTACAAATATTATTGTCTGGCACCCTAATCCCAACGGTTTTCTTCTTTTTAAAGACATTTGGAAGATTATTATTTCCGGGTAAAATAAAAGTATATGGTCCTGGAAGATTTCTTTTGAGAATTTTAAAGGTAGCCGAGTCTATTTGTTTTACGTAATCCGATAGATTGCTTAAGTCTTCGCAAATAAAGGAGAAATTAGCTTTTTCTAGTTTTACCCCCTTAATTTGAGCAATTTTTTCTAAAGCTGAGGTATTGGTAATATCACATCCAAGGCCATAAACGGTATCGGTTGGATAAATAATAAGTCCACCATTCTTCAGGACTTCTACTACTTTATTAATATGTTTTTGACTCGGATTTTCGTCATAAATTTTAAGTAATTCAGCCATAATTATGATTTTTAGTAATTGAGAATTTACAAATTTTCGTGCAGATAATTTTGAAATAGCCTGATTAATCTAATTTAGAAACTTCACTTTCCAACTTCAGTACTTTGCTTCCGTCTTTCTGCTCTATAAAAAGTGCTTTGTTGTCTTCTTCGCCTTTTCGGGTAATTTCACTGCCGGCTATTGTTTTGGTGACTTCTTTGGTACAAGTTTCGGTCACTTTTCCTTTTGCTTCTCCATCACCCCATTTCCAACTAACATTGCTACCTTCTCTAATCATTTTTTTATTTTGAAGATAAAAAGAAAGCCGCGTGAAGCGGCTTTATATAACAGAAGTTTAACGAGATTTAGGAGATCAATTTCAATTTAGCAAACCTTAGCAGTAACTTTTTAATTCCGCCATTTTCAAAATCTATTTCGGCTTTTTTATCCTGCCCAACACCATCTATGGCCAGCACTTTTCCTTTCCCAAAACGCATATGTTCTACCACGTTACCGGCTTCCAGTTTTATAGCATTTGTAGCTTTTTCTGGCTCCGGGCTTGCGGGTTTTAATTTCCGAAGTTTTCTTAACTGCGACTCGCTTGGTTTATGTGCAGGCGGCGGAGTTCCTTTTTTAGGCTTGGTTTGTCGCAGTTTACTTTTATCAATATCATCCCCAAAAATATCGGTATCTATAAGCGGTTTGTATTTATAATCATCCTGCGGAATCATATAATCCATATACTGCTCATCTACTTCTTCTATAAACCTACTTGGTTCAGCATCTACCAATTTCCCCCAACGGTATCGAGATTGCGTATAAGTTAAGTAAGCCTGTTTTTCGGCACGGGTAAGTGCCACATAGAATAATCGGCGTTCTTCTTCCAGTTCGCTTCGGGTATTCATACTCATTCCTGAAGGAAAAAGATCTTCTTCCAACCCAACAATATACACATATGGGAACTCCAAACCTTTTGCCAGGTGAATGGTCATTAAAGCCACGCGGTCGTCATCGCCGGTATCTTTATCCATATCTGTAGCAAGCGCTACATCTTCCAGGAATTCAGCCAGAGAACCATCGGCATCTGCCAGTTCTTTTTGACCTTCCACAAAATCCTTGATCCCGTTTAATAATTCCTCGATATTTTCAATTCGAGCAATTCCTTCCGGAGTACCATCTTTCTTTAATTCCTGAACCAAACCGGTTTTTTTGGTCACAGTATCGGCTACAGTAAAAGCATCGGCGTTTTCGGCTAAAATCGTGAAACTCTTAATCATATTCACGAAATTATTAAGCTTGGTCTGGGTACTTCTATTTATTTTTAGATCCAGATGATCTATATTTTCAATAATTTCAAAAATGGTCTTGCCATATTGATTTCCGGCAATGCTCAATTTATCCATGGTAGTTTGCCCAATTCCACGGGCAGGATAATTAATTACCCGCTTAAGCGCTTCCTCATCTTTCGGGTTAATCAAAAGTCTTAAATAAGAGAGTACATCTTTAATTTCCTTTCGCTGGTAGAATGAAAGTCCGCCGTAAATCCTATACGGAATTTCCTTTTTTCTGAGAGCGTCTTCCATCGCCCTACTCTGGGCGTTGGTTCGATAAAGAATCGCAAAATCGCCGTTATTCATCTGGTTTTGCATTCTATTTTCAAAAATAGAACCCGCAACAAAACGGCCTTCTTCCCCATCGGTAAGCAAACGATTTACTACAATTTTTGGCCCTTCATCATTGGCTGTCCAAACTACTTTTTCAAGCTTAGTTTTATTCTTTTCAATAATGGAGTTTGCAGCGTTTACAATATTTTTGGTAGAGCGGTAATTTTGCTCCAGCCGGTACATCTGCACATTCTCGTAATCTTTCTGAAAATTCAGAATATTATTAATGTTCGCCCCGCGGAAAGCATAAATACTCTGCGCATCATCTCCCACCACGCATATATTCTGAAACTTATCGGAAAGTGCTTTTACAATTAAATACTGAGAATGGTTAGTATCCTGGTACTCATCTACCAAAATATACCTGAAACGGTTTTGGTATTTATGAAGCACTTCAGGAAACCTGTTTAAAAGTTCGTTGGTTTTCAGCAGCAAATCATCAAAATCCATCGCGCCGGCTTTAAAACAACGCTCTACATATTCCTGGTAGATTTCCCCTAAACGCGGTTTTTTAGACATCGCATCGGCTTCCTTTAATTCCGGATTTTGGAAATAGGCTTTTACCGTGATTAAACTGTTTTTATAAGAAGAAATTCTGCTATAAACCTGCTTGTATTTGTAAACATCCTTATCCAGGCGCATATCTTTTATAATCGCCCTAATTACACTTTGCGAATCCTGTGTATCGTAAATCGTGAAGTTTGAGGGATAGCCCAATTTATCAGCTTCAAAGCGTAAGATCTTAGCAAAAATGGAGTGAAAAGTACCCATCCAAAGGTTCTTCGCTTCACTGTTCCCTACAATCTTAGCGATACGGGTTTTCATTTCCCTTGCAGCCTTATTCGTAAAGGTTAAAGACAAAATATTAAAGGGATCTACACCCTGGCTCATAAGGTAAGCAATACGGTAAGTAAGTACCCGCGTTTTTCCAGATCCTGCTCCTGCAATCACAATCATTGCGCCATCCTTTTGCAGTACAGGCGCGCGTTGTGCATCATTTAATTCGGCTAAATAAGCTTCCAATCTCTTCAGTTTTTTAAATGCGTGAAATTAACCAAAATGATACAATTTATAAACCCGTAAACCTACTTTGTTTTAAACAAACTCAGATTAGCTTTGAGCAATTGCTTAAGTTTTTAATATCTTTAAAATTCTGCAATTCAAATTGAGCGCTAAATAAATTTACTATGAAAAAAATTATATGCAGCTTTCTTGGGCTTTTCAGCTTTACTTTAGCGGCGCAGGAGATTAATCCCGAAATTAATTCGGCTGCTGAAGAAATAGAAGAACAGGTGATTGAGTGGCGAAGGGATTTTCATCAGCACCCTGAACTTTCCAACCGGGAAACCGAAACCGCTAAAAAAATTGCAGCTCATTTACAAAGTTTGGGAATTGAAACTACTACCGGAATTGCAAAAACCGGCGTGGTAGGAATTCTAAAAGGCGATAATGAAGGCAAAACCGTGGCTTTAAGAGCAGATATTGATGCGCTCCCAGTAACCGAAAGAAATGATCTCCCATTTAAATCTGAAGTAAGAACAGAATTTTTAGGTTCAGAAACCGGGGTAATGCACGCCTGTGGTCACGATACTCACATCGCAATTATGATGGGTGTTGCTGAAGTGCTTTCAAAGCATAAAGATAAAATAAATGGCACGGTAAAGTTTATCTTCCAACCCGCCGAGGAAGGTCCGCCGCCGGGCGAAGAAGGTGGTGCTTCGCTTATGATCAAAGAGGGTGTGCTAAAAAATCCTGATGTAGATGCAATTTTCGGGCTTCATATAAATTCGGAAACACCCGTGGGAACAATTCGTTATAAACCTGAAGGCACTATGGCTGCTGTAGAACGTTTTGTAATAAATGTAAAAGGAAAACAAACCCACGGATCTGCTCCCTGGAGCGGGACCGATCCTATTCTTATTTCAGCAAAAATCATAGATGGTTTGCAAACCATCATTAGCCGGGAATCGAAACTGGTATCTGCCGCTGCGGTAATTTCCGTAGGAAAAATCACCAGTGGCGTTCGCTTTAATATAATTCCGGAAACTGCCGAAATGATTGGTACAATAAGAACTCTTGATCCAGATATGAAAAAATTAATTCTGAAAAGAATGAACGAAATGGTTCCGGCAATCGCGAAAGCTTATGGCGGGGAAGCTACGGTAGAAATTCAAAATAATACCGCCATTACTTATAACGATCCTGAACTTACCAGCAAAATGTTACCTACGTTACAGAAGGTCGCTGGAGAAGAAAACGTGGTTTTAGCCAAAGCCACCACCGGCGGGGAAGATTTTTCTTTCTTTCAGGAAGAAGTACCCGGTTTTTACTATTTTCTTGGCGGAAAACCTTTAGATTCTACCGAACCCGCACCGCATCACACCCCCGACTTTTTTATTGACGAAAGCGGAATGTTACTGGGTGTAAAAACAATGTCTCAACTGGCTATAGATTACCTAAACCAATAATTTATGGAAAGTATTTTAGATTTTTTTGCAAGTATTCCCTGGTGGGGATGGATTCTTATCGCTATTGTTTTAATTGCTATAAAAGATATCTTCTTTAGCCGTGCGCACACCATAAAACACAATTTTCCTGTGGTAGGGCATTTGCGGTATTTCCTGGAAGGAATTGGCCCGGAACTGCGGCAATATATCGTTGCCAGCAATCGGGAAGAATTACCCTTTAACCGGGTAGAACGAGGCTGGATTTATGCTTCAGCAAAAAATGAAAACAATTATGAAGGTTTTGGAACCGATCAGGATATTTTTTCTACGCATTATATTTTTATAAATAATGCCATGATTCCTTATAAACTGGATGAAAAACATCCTAATTCAATAGACCCTAATTTTATTGCCTGCGCAAAAGTAATGGGCGAATTTAATAAAAGAAAACGCCCGTTTAGACCGGCCTCTATCATCAATGTGTCGGCTATGAGCTTTGGTTCACTTTCTGCCAGAGCCATAGAATCTTTAAACGCTGGCTGTAAGGAAGCCGGGGCTTATCACAACACCGGTGAAGGCGGACTTTCGCAATACCATAAGAAAGGGGCCGATGTAGTTTTTCATTTTGGAACCGGATATTTTGGAGTTCGGGACGAAAATGGAAACTTTTCTATGGAAAGAATGGTGGCACTCGTAAAAGAAAACCCTCAAATACGCGCCATTGAAATTAAACTTTCTCAAGGTGCCAAACCCGGTAAAGGCGGTGTATTACCCGCTTCAAAAATTACTAAAGAAATTTCTGAAATTAGACACGTGCCTATAGGTAAGGATGTACTTTCCCCGCCAAACCATTCAGCCTTTAGTAACATTCCAGAACTAGTAGATTTTATTGAAGATATCGCTGAAGCAACCGGACTTCCTGTAGGGATTAAATCGGCCGTGGGAAGGTTAAATCAATGGGAAGAACTTGCCGCTCTTATGGCAAAAACCAAACGAGGACCCGATTTTATTACTATTGATGGTGGCGAAGGCGGAACCGGGGCCGCGCCTCCAAGTTTTGCCGATCACGTTTCATTACCCTGGATTTACGCATTTACCGATGTTTACCAAATATTCTTAAATGAAGGAATTACCGATAGAATTGTCTTTATTGGAAGTGGAAAACTCGGTTTTCCAGCAAAAGCTGCAATGGCCTTTGCCCTGGGCGCAGATTGTATAAATGTAGCCAGGGAAGCAATGATGAGTATTGGATGTATACAGGCACAAGCCTGCCACAATAACACCTGCCCTACTGGCGTTGCTACCCAGAACAAATGGTTGCAGGCGGGGATTAATGTAAAAGACAAGGCCCGGCGGGTAAATTATTATTTTACCAAGTTTAGAAAAGAGCTTTTAGAGATTACCCATGCCTGCGGTTACGAGCATCCTTCACAATTTACTATGGACGATGTAGAGATAAATTTAAGCGATAAGAACCTGGCAAAAACCCTGGCCACCACTTTTGGATATCATAAAGAAAAAGTACCTTTCGACGGTATTCAAATGCATATGGATAGCCCACATCTGGGTGGCATTCAGAAGCAAAAAGAAGTGACAACCAAAGAAGCTGAAACCGAAGAAACCGCACCCCATAATAAAAACGAATGAACCAGATAGAACTTTCTCAAATACTTTTAGCCATTTTGCCGGCTTTAATTGTTGGTGTAGTAGCCTTTTATTTTTTTAGTTCATATAATAAAAATGAAGAAAACAGAAGACGTTTTCTATTGCATAGAGAAAACCAGAAAACCGCGCTTCCTTTAAAGTTGCAGGCTTATGAAAGGATGACGTTATTTTTGGAAAGAATTTCACCCGGAAAAATTTTATTTAGGGTAAAGCCGAATTCTAATGATAAAGAAGCTTATGAGCGGGCATTAATAAATACTATTGAACAGGAATTTGAGCACAACCTTGCGCAACAAATCTATCTTTCGGTTGAATGTTGGGATTATATTAAAACGGCTAAAAATGCTACTATTGGTATTATTAGAAAGGCTAACCAACAGGAAGGAGTTACTGATGCCGATAAATTAAGAGAAATAATTCTTAAAAATTTAATCGAAAAACAATCTCCTACTGAAGCTGCAATCGCTTACCTAAAAAACGAGGTAAAACGCTTTATTTAAAACAATCCGAAGAAACTTTTGCGTTTGGTAGCCAAAAATTGCAGATGCTTCTCTTTGGCGTGATCGTAACCTTGCTGCCACCATTCTCCCATTAACTTTTTATTGAAAACCAATGAGTTTTCAGTCAGTTTTGTAGGCGTGTAATAGGTATTTAGTTTTACTTTTTTGTTTAAAGCGGCTAGTTTTCCTTCTACAATATCGTGGTATTCTACCTGGTCCAGTAAAAACCCAAAAAGGTTAATCATTAAAGAAAACGGATTTTTCCCCAAAACCTTATTATACTCCATATTTTCGGCTTCAAGAATAATCGCATCCACTTCAGTAGCCCCTCGTTTTATAGCTTCTCTAATAGGCACCACACATCCAAGTCCGCCATCGGCATATTCAAATCCGTCTTTATTGGCAAGGCTCATAAACGGAATATAATTACAACTTATCCAGATCCAGTCACAAAAATCTTCATAAGCAAAATCGTTAATCGACTTATATTCTACGCGGTTTTTAGATAAATTAGAAACCGTAACAATCACATCTTCTACCTGATTTTTAAGCTTATCAAAATCTTCTTCAGAAAAATTCTTTTTAATATGTTTTCTAAGGTTCTGGCTTTCTCCAAAAGTTCTTTTCTTCCGCACAAATTGCCAGAACATATTAAAGTAATTAATAGTCACATACTCCCTACCTTCTTTGCGCTTCACCACAAAAGGATTTATGCTGAAAATTTTACGCTGATTTACATTCGTGTAAATCTCGTAAACCTTATCTATATTCCCCATCGCGAGGTGCGGAATAAGCAAGCTCCCGGTTGAAGTGCCCAGAAATAAATCGTATTTCTTGCCTTCCTCCTGAATTAAATATTGAGCAACGCCTCCTGCGAAGGCGCCTTTACTGCCCCCGCCAGATATTACCAGTGCACGCATTAAGGTTCAATTTGATTAATTTCCTCGCTTTTATCTTCGGCAAATTTATAACCGCTTTTCCACCAGGATTTCATTTGCTTTTCATCAAAAATAAGGGAATTGGTAGTTAATACCGTAGGCGTGTAGTAAAAATTTATTGTTACATTTTTATTGGCAGCAGCAAATTTCCCTATTTTAATATTTTGTGCCTCGATTCTATCTAACATAAACCGAAACAAATTTGTAATTAATCCAAAGACATTTTTAGAGGCCATTCTATTATAAAAAGTAGCTTCAGTTTGTAAAATAATCGCATCAATATGGGTGGCGCCCCGTTTTATTGCTTCTTCAATTGGCACCATGGTACCCAAACCACCATCGGCATATTCGCAACCATTTTTATACACTAAACTCATAAAAGGCGTGTAATTACACGAAATCCAAATCCATTCGCAAAACTCTTCGTATTCAAAATCTTTAATAGATTTATATTCTACCGTATTTAAAGAAATATTAGAAACCGTTACCACAATATCCTTTTTCGCGGCTTGTAAACTTAAGAATTCTTCTTTGGTTAAAGTGGCTTCAATAAGTTTTTTAAGGTTTTTACTTTCACCAAAAGTCTTTTTTCCTTTTAGAAAATTTAGAAGTACGTTTAAGTGATTTATGCTAATTTGATCGTAGCCGTGACGTCTTTTTATAAGAAAAGGGCGATTACTAAAGATACTACTTTGATTTACCGTAGTATAAATGTTTTTTATTTTTTCACACTTATTTAAAGCAAGATGAGAAATAAGTAAACTCCCCGTAGAAGTTCCTAAATATAGTTCGTAATCGCGCTGTAATTCTTCAATTAAATACTGGGCTACCCCACCGGCAAAAGCGCCTTTACTGCCTCCTCCCGATATTACCAATGCCCTCATTAATTGAGTTTTGTTTGCAAATAATCCTGTTCTTTTTGAGAAAGACTATCCTTTAAAGCTAAGAATTTCTTACGATATTCTTCGTTTTTAAGCAGCTCATTTAATAACTGCCTGGAATAATTTCTAAACCTGTAAGTTGGGTGCTGGGTTCCCTGCATCAAGTCCAGCAGGTTTTGATTGGTAAAACTATTTATCTGGTATAAATAGCCAAAAGCATTCTCCCTTACTTCAATGGGAAAATGGGTAGCGGTATAACCCGAAAGCTCATTATATGTTTCCTGTTGTTTCTCAGGTTCGTAATTTGGTGTCACCAGGTTTAAGGTAAGCCAGAGCATTCGTACATTTTTATTGGTAAATCCTTCGATTCCCTTGGTCTGATCTAAATAGGTGGAAACTTCTTGGGGAAAATTCATCCATAATTTAAGTAGAGCGGCTTCTTTAGTAACATAGGATTCATCCTTGAGCAGAGATTCAAATTTTGATTTTAATTCCTGCGGAATTCTCTCCATACTGGTGGCAATAGCCTGGCGAACGTAAATATTGTTTGTTTCAAATGCTTTTTTGTAAAGATTTATAGCTCTGGCAGAAGTTTCACCTTCTAATTGATAAACCACTTCCTGGCCGGTATAATCGCTTACCGGGAAATCGAGTTCTGCACTTAAAAGTTCTTCCTTTTTTTCTATAGGTGTTTCTCGCAGTGCCAGAATATTTAAATGATTTTGAATGAATTCTGAATTCTTCAAAGAATTTAAAGCTGCAAAACCCTGAAAAGCGGCTTGGTTTAACCATTTTGCCATAAAATCGGATAGGCTAACATTCCCAGCGGCTTCAACCTCAGCAATAAAATTCTCTGTAGTAGCGGTTTGAAACTTGTAGCGTTCCAAATAATTTTTCACCGCTTTTTTAAACGCCCCATCTCCCACTCGCTCACGCAAAATATGCAAAACCCAGGCTCCTTTTTGATAATAGGTTAAGGATGTTGCCCTAGCTTTGGTAACCGGTTCACCTTTTCCGCTATCGCTTATTTCTTTCAGTTTTTCACCAGATTCATAAAGTTGCCAGTAATAGTAATCATCTCCAAAGATTTCACGTTCGGCCAGCAGCGCGTAATAAGTAGAAAATCCTTCGTGTAGCCAGTGATCGTTATTCGTTTCAGCGGTCACCAAATTTCCAAACCATTGGTGGGCCAGTTCGTGTGCATTGACGCTCACATAATTTCGGTCTGTAAAACCTATCGAATCGGTAATAAAAGCGTGGTCAAAAATAGTAGCCGTAGTATTTTCCATTCCAGAATATAGAAAATCGCGTACCGGTGCCTGCTTGTAATTTTGCCACGGATATGCTACCCCAATTTCAGTTTCGAGAAAGTCGAAAATCTCTTTACTGTGCCTATAAGTCGGTTCCATATTTTTCTTTTCTGAAACCGGCATATAAAACTGTAAAGAAACCCCTGAAGCAGATTTCTTTTCTTCCACAACATAATTTGCCGCTGCAAAAGCCAGTAAATAACTGCTCATAGGCTGTTGCATATCAAAATTCCAACTTTTTAAAGAATCACTAACCGATGTGCCAGAAAGTTTTCCGTTGGCCATCACTTCTAAATCATTCGGAAAATGATAGGTGATATCAAATTCTACTTTTTCCCGCTGATCATCAAAAGAAGGCAACCAATTAGACGTGTATTTCCCCTGTCCCTGCGTCCATATTTGTTTTTGTGCCTTTATAGAATCGGCAATATTCCAGTTAATAAAATAAACCGCTTCTTTTGGTCTTACAGAATATTTAAGTTGAAGAGAATTATTTTCTGATGGATTTATTTCATTTTCTATCCAAATACGTCCCCCGGAATTCCTGAAGTTTTTTTGTTCCCCGTTCAGCAAAACCTCATCAAAATTCATATTACGCGCATCAACATAAAAGGAATCGATGCTTTTTAAAACATTAAAACTATAAGTTATCTCCCCCGTAATCTCCTCGCTAACAGTATTTACAAAGACATCTGCATCAGCTTTTATAAAATCTATGTTTTCAACTTGATTAAGGGAATCTGCAATGGGAGCCTGGCTATAAAAGTTCCAGCTACAGCAAAAAAGGAGGGCGATAAATGAATATTTCATACTAAAAAACTACAGGGCACAAATTACAAAAACTGGATAAATTTAATCGCTGAAAATTTCAGGTTTAATTTTTAAGCGAAATTCAGCCTAAAAAACCTGATTTTAATATCTTCGTTTGCATGAACGCCAATATTTTGCAAACACCCATAGATTATCTAAAAGGGGTAGGTCCAAACCGCGCCGATCTACTGCGGAAGGAACTTGGCATTCACACCTACCAGGATCTATTAAATTTATTTCCAAACCGTTACCTGGACAAAACCCGTTTTTATAAAATAAACGAGTTGCAAAGAAACTCGGCTGAAGTTCAGGTGGTAGGCAAAATCACCCATATAAGAAGTGTAGAACAAAAACGCGGAAAGCGCCTGGTAGCCGATTTTATTGATGATACCGGAAAAATGGAACTGGTTTGGTTTCGTGGCCAAAAATGGATTCGGGAGAATTTAAAGATCAATACACCTTATGTTATTTTTGGTAAAACCAATTGGTTTAACGGGCTCTTTAGTATGCCGCATCCAGAAATGGAACCGGTAGAGGAATATAAAAAACAACTGCGTACCGCGATGCAGCCTATTTATCCTTCTACCGAAAAACTGGCAAAATCGGGGATTACCAACCGGGTTATCAATAAACTGATGCAACAGCTTTTTATTGAAACCAAAGGAAAATTCTACAATACGCTTTCTGAAGAAATCACTTCAGAATTAAAACTGATCCCAAAGGCAGAAGCCGTATTTAATATTCATTTTCCGCAGAGCCAGGAACTGCTGGCTAAAGCACAATTTCGATTAAAATTTGAGGAACTCTTTTATATTCAGTTGCAATTGCTGATTAAAAATATGCTTCAGAAGCAAAAAATAAAAGGTTTTGTTTTTGAAGAAATTGGGCAAAATTTCAGCGAATTCTACAGCAATCATCTGCCTTTTGAACTAACCGGCGCGCAAAAACGAGTAATCAAAGAAATACGCGCCGATCTTGGCAGCGGTGCGCAAATGAACCGTTTGCTACAAGGTGATGTGGGTTCAGGAAAAACCATTGTTGCTTTGATGTCTATGTTTATTGCATTGGATAATGGTTTCCAGGCCTGCTTAATGGCACCTACAGAAATTCTCGCAATTCAGCATTATAACGGTCTTGTAGAACTTTGCGAAAACCTGGACACCAGTATTTATTTACTTACCGGTTCTTCTAAAACTAAAGCCCGCCGCGAAATTCACGAAAAGCTTGAAAATGGGGAAATAGATATCCTAATTGGCACCCATGCATTGCTGGAAGACAAAGTGAAATTTAAAAATTTAGGGCTGGCAGTTATAGATGAACAACATCGTTTTGGCGTGGCGCAACGGGCCAAATTATGGCGCAAAAACCAGGTGCCACCCCATATTTTAGTGATGACGGCAACGCCAATTCCCAGAACTTTAGCAATGAGTCTCTATGGGGATCTGGATATTTCGGTAATTGATGAATTACCGCCGGGAAGAAAACCCATCAAAACCGTACATCGCTACGACAGCAACCGACTTAAAGTTTTCGCTTTTATAAAAGATGAAATAAAAAAAGGTCGGCAGGTTTATGTAGTCTATCCATTAATCCAGGAATCGGAAAAAATGGATTACAAAGATTTAATGGATGGTTATGAAAGTATTGCCCGCGAGTTTGCAGATGAACAAATTTCTATAGTTCATGGCCAGATGAAATCTGACGCCAAAGACTATGAAATGGAGCGTTTTGTAAAAGGCGAAACTCAAATTATGGTGGCAACTACTGTTATAGAAGTTGGAGTAAATATACCAAATGCCAGTGTCATGATTATTGAAAGTGCCGAGCGATTTGGCCTTTCTCAACTTCACCAACTTAGAGGCCGTGTAGGCCGTGGTGCCGAGCAGAGTTTCTGTATTTTAATGACAGGACATAAATTATCTAATGATAGCAAAACCAGGCTGGAAACAATGACCGCTACCAACGATGGTTTCGAGATCGCTGAAGTAGATCTAAAATTACGTGGCCCCGGCGATATTATGGGCACGCAGCAAAGTGGCGTTTTAAACCTGAAAATCGCTGATATTGTAAAAGACAACCAGATATTAAAATCGGCTCGTTATCACGCTATGAAGATTTTAAAAGAGGATCCTAACCTCTCTATGGAAAAGAATAAAGTGCTTCGTTTTACTTACGCGCAGGTGGCAAAACATAAAAATATCTGGAATTATATTAGTTAGACTTAAGGTTTTAAAAAATGATGAATCTACTTCCTCATTCTTAATTCTCACAATTCTTAAAATAAGGCATAAAATTAAAATTTGAAATTATGCCAAAACTATTCGTAATACTATCTTTGCCAACTGAAAATATTGAGACATGAAAATTTCATATAACTGGCTTAAACAATTTATTAAACTTCCCGAAGATCCGGAGAAAACGGGAGAATTACTCACCGATCTTGGCCTCGAAGTAGAAGGACTACAGTCTTTTCAAAGCATTAAAGGTGGTCTTGAAGGTATTGTTGTGGGCCACGTGCTGGAATGTAAAAGTCATCCAAATGCCGATAAGCTACAACTTACTAACGTAGATCTTGGAAATGGCGAGCAGGTACAAATTGTTTGCGGTGCACCAAATATTGCTGCTGGGCAAAAAGTTCCTGTAGCGACTATTGGTACAACTCTCTATGATGAAAAAGGTGAAGCCTGGCCAATTAAGAAAGGTAAAATTAGAGGTGAAGCCAGTTACGGGATGATTTGTTCTGAAAAAGAACTTGGCCTGGGACAAAGCCATGAAGGAATTATGGTAATGCAAGACGACCTAATTCCAGGAACTCCAGTAGCCGAAATTTTTGATGTTGAAAATGACCAGGTTTTTGAAATTGGTCTTACTCCAAACCGTGCCGATGCTATGAGCCACTGGGGCGTGGCCAGAGATTTAAAAGCCGGTTACACCCAACAAGGCAGGAATTTAGAGCTTATCACCCCTTCAGTTAGTAGTTTTCATGTAGACAACAGAAGTTTAAAAGTACAGATACAGGTAGAAGATTCCGCGCTGGCACCAAGATATTGCGGCGTTACTATATCGGGGCTTAAAGTAGAAGAATCTCCAAAATGGCTTCAGAATAGGTTAAAGGCAATAGGTCTTAGCCCTAAAAACAACGTGGTAGATGCTACCAATTACGTGATGCACGAGCTTGGGCAACCGCTACATGCATTTGATGCTGCAAAAATTGCCGGTAACGAAATCAATGTAAAAACATTAGAAAAAGGAACAAAATTTACCACTTTAGATGAGGTAGAAAGAGACCTTCACGAAGAAGATCTTATGATTTGTGATGCCGAAAAACCGCTTTGTATTGCAGGAGTTTTTGGTGGTGCTACCAGCGGAGTAACCCAGGCTACCACACAAATCTTTTTAGAAAGCGCCTATTTTAACCCGGTGAGCGTTAGAAAAACTGCAAAAAGACACGGTTTAAATACCGATGCTTCTTTTAGATTTGAACGGGGAATTGATCCTAATATTACTGAATATGCTTTAAAACGCGCTGCTCTTCTAATTACAGAAATCGCCGGCGGTGAAGTAACCAGTGATATTGATGATCTTTATCCTAAGAAAATTGAAGATTTCCAGGTTTTCTTAACCTTTGATAAAGTGAATAAATTAATTGGGGAAAATCTTGAAGAAGAAACTATAAAATCTATCCTGGCATCACTTGAAATAAGGGTAAATAATGTTACCGAAACCGGGATGGGACTTACCATTCCTTCTTATCGTGTAGACGTGCAACGGGAAGCTGATGTGATTGAGGAGATTTTAAGGGTTTATGGCTATAACAATATAAAGTTTGGCGAAAAACTAAATGCCTCAGTTGCTAATTCTTCTAAATACGAGGATTATAAACTTCAAAATATAATTGCGAACCAATTGGTGGGACAGGGTTTTTACGAGACCATGGCCAATTCTTTAACCACACCGACTTATTCAGAATTAAGTGAGCAAATTAAAGAATCTCAAAATGTAAAAATGCTAAATCCGTTGAGTCAGGATTTATCGGTTTTGAGACAATCTATGCTGTATTCCGGTTTAGAATCTGTGAGTTATAATATTAACAGGAAACGCAGTGATCTTAAATTATTTGAATTCGGGAAAACGTATCACGATTTTAATGGTAGCCGTGTAGAAAACAAACACCTCTCCATTTTTATTAGCGGAAACCGAAATGCCGAACGTTGGAATTCAGTTTCTGCCAGAACAGATTTCTTTTTATTGAAAGGAGTAATTCAGTCAATTTTTCAAAGATTTGGAATTGAAAATTTAAAGCCTTCCGCAGTAAAATCTGACGTGTTTTCTGAAGGACTTATATTTTCTTCAGCAAAAAATAATTTGGTTTCTTTTGGAGTGATTCGCAAAAAGGTTTTAAAGCATTTTGATATTGAGCAGGAAGTACTTTATGCCGATATCAACTGGGATGCTTTACTGGACGTTGTAAAATCCAGGAAAACTAATTTTAGCGCAATTCCTAAATATCCGGCCGTAAGACGTGATTTTGCCTTATTGCTGAATAATAATATTTCTTACGATCAAATTGAAGAAATAGCTTTAAAAACAGAGAAAAAACTCTTAAAAGAAATTGATCTTTTTGATGTTTACCAGGGAAAGAATCTTCCCGAAGGCAAGAAAAGTTACGCTGTGAGTTTTAAATTTCAGGATGAACACAAAACTCTAACCGATAAGCAGGTAGATAAAATGATGAAAAAACTTCAGCAAAGATTTGAAGAAGAACTTCAGGCTGAGTTGAGGTAATTATATAAAATTGGCTGTTTAAATTTCCATCTTACGTCAACCTGAATTTATTTCAGGTTCTAACTTGAATTAAGTTTCAATTTAGCCTAGACTCTGAAACAAGTTCAGAGTGACGTTAGGAGCATTTAAACAGCCAATTTTTATTTTTAGCTAAGAAAAACTATGGAAACTTTTTAAAGATTTCATCTACATAATTTCTTAGATCTCTTTCTAATCTTCTTGACCCAATTTCCTCATCGGCGGTTCCACGCCATAAGATTTGATTGGTTCTGCGGTCTATAAAATCTATAACAATAGATTTTTCTTTATAAGGTATTTGTTTAATGGCACCATCGGCCCCAATACGCTGAATCGTAAAATAATTCTCGTAGGTATAATCTTCATAATATGGCCCTATATAAAGTCCCGGACGATAATATGAGAAATTTGTATACACAGGATTCGCATTTACATCTACCTTTTCATCAAACATAGTGTGCACATAGACTAACACATCGGGTTGACGATTATCTATTGCAAAATCTTCGCTAGACATATTATTGTTTATGGTAGAGATAATCACCTCGTGTACACGGTTATTATTATAATCCCGATTCAAAATAGTGTCCTGATTTGGCAAATAAGAATAGGTATCGTAATTTTTTAATTTTCTGGCAGAATCTTTAGAAATATTGCTTCCAGAGCCGCAAGACATCAAAAAAGCAGCCGCCATAATTGTGGTAATAAAAAGTTTCAATTTCTTCATAGGTTTCAATTTTAAATGAAAATAAGTTTTACTTTATAATTAAAAAAAGGATCTTTCCTAATTGATATTTAATTAACAAACAAAAGCGGCCATTTAGGCCGCTCTTAAGTTTTCTTTTTCAATTAGCAATTTATTTCCCCGGTAATACTACAGTATCAATTACGTGAATAACCCCGTTAGATTGGTTTACATTTGCAATAGTTACCGTTGCAACATTCCCTGAAGCATCTTTAAGTTTCACTTTACCATCTTCCATCATAGCATAAAGTTTTGCACCGCTTACCGTTTCAAAAGTGGCTTTTCCGTCAGCCTCTTTAATTGCCGCTACCACATCGTTAGCACTAAAATTACCAGCTATTACGTGGTATGTAAGTACTGCTTGTAGTTTAGCCTTATTCTCTGGCTTTAGTAAAGTTTCCACGGTTCCAGAAGGTAACTTTTCAAATGCCGCATTAGTGGGAGCAAATACGGTAAAAGGACCATCGCCCTGTAAAGTCTCTACCAAACCGGCAGCTTTTACTGCTGCTACCAAAGTTGTATGATCTTTAGATTGTGAAGCATTTTCCACAATATTCTTGCTGGGATACATTTCTGCACCACCAACCATTGTAGCTCCGTTTTGGGCCATTAAAGTCCCACCAATAAATAGGAAACAAAGAATTCCTAAGTGTTTTAATTTTCTCATAACAATAATTTTTAAGTGTTTTATTAGATAAAATCTGTTCTGCGAATATTTATACAGAATAACCTACTTATCTAATTTTTGTCTAATTTAATTCTATTTTAGTTAAACAGTTTTTAAATTTAACCAATTATGAAAGGTTTAACATGCATTCGGTTAAAAAAATGGATTGCATGAATCATCTTAATTACTTAATTTAGTGATAGATGCTAAAGAAAAAGAAAATGAAGTTGAAGTTAGGCTTGCGCCGCACTAATCTGGAAGAGCAATTATATAAATCCCGAAAACAAAGAGTTTCTTCTGAAAATATTCTGCAACAGGTCCAGGAAATCTTTGAACAGGAAACCACTAAGGACGATACTATTCTAAAAGAAATTCAAGGTGGAAATTCTGGAAATAATCATTTTAGTCTTGATTTATTAGAAAGCTCTAGAATTTTTCATCTCTCAGATATTGAAAAACTATGTATTGATTATCGTCTACGCTTCTTAGACAGCAGTTATTTTAAAGGTAAAATTCCTTATGAAGCCCTGAGCAGGATTAAGGCTATAGAAAAGGAACAACAAATTACCCTGAAAGGTTTTAAAATAGTTGCACCATCTAAACTTTTTAAACTGGAAAATGCTGACGATCCCTTACTTTTCGCTCCCATGGGGAACGATTATTTTTACCTAATACATAAATGGGGCAATGACCTACATCCATTGAGAAAATTATTAATGTGGCCGTTTAGACATCTTGAGAATTTTGTTGGCTTCTTACTTGTGCTAAGTTTTATAATTGCACTTTTAATTCCCGACGGACTTTTCTCACCACAGCAAACCACTACCCAGTTTTTTTTGATCTTTTTCTTTGTTTTTAAATGGGTGGCAGGACTTTCAATTTTCTATGGCTTCAAAAAAGGAAAGAATTTTAGTTCGGCTATTTGGCGAAGTAAATATTATAACTCATAGAACGTTAAACTCAGTATAAAATACACATTAAGCTATATTGTTATTTGTATTTTAGATAGGACTAAAAACTATTAATTATGAGTTTAGACGAATCTTACGAAAGAGTATATACGGGTTCGGAACCCAATGTGCAATATTTGCAGGAATTATTTGATAAAGCCAATATTTCTTCCCGGGTTAGAAACGATTTTGATTCAGGATTACGAGCCGGATTTGGCGGCGGCCTACGAGGACAGGTGCAACTTTTTGTGGTTAAAAATCATTACGATGAAGCCTTGAAAATAGCTAAAACCACCTTCCCAAAAGATTATACAGATGAGTAACCTCAACGAAGGAGGAAGACGCAATAAATGGTATTTAATACTGGGAATTCTATTCCTGGTTTATGGAGTTTATAGACTCTATTCACACCTATCTGCAGAAGAAACCGATAATTTTGGCTCGGTACTCGCGGTTGGTTTTATAGTTTTTGGACTTTACGATCTATTTAGATATTTCAGGAAAGTTTGAATCAATTTTTCAGAAGAAATTTCTATAAGAATTTAGAAAATAAAAAAGGTTATTTCGCGCAACGAAATAACCTTTTTTAATCTTAGTAATTAATATTCTTACCAGCTAATTACAGCACTTGCCCAGGTAAATCCGCTACCAAAAGCTGCAAGAACCACTATATCTTCATTTTTAATTTTGCCCTGTTCCCAGGCTTCGCATAAAGCAATAGGAATAGAAGCCGCAGTAGTGTTCCCATACTTTTGAATATTATTGTGCACCTGGTCGTCACTCAATTTAAATTTTTGCTGAACATATTGTGAAATACGCAAATTTGCCTGGTGCGGAATTAACATATCAATATCTTTCACTTCAAGTCCGTTCGCTTTTAAACCTTCCATAATAACGTCAGAAAAACGCTGAATGGCATTTTTAAAAACAAATTGCCCATTCATATATGGATAATAAGGAATATCGTCTCCCTGTGGGTTTTCAGCAATAATTTCAGGAACCCAGTGCTCTGTACTTGGGCCTTTTAAAGAAAGTTCTAAAGCGTGTTTTCCTTCAGAATGTAAGTGTGTAGAAAGTATTCCCTCTCCATTATGGTCGCTTCGGGTTAGAACCACTGCTCCTGCTCCATCTCCAAAAATCACTGAAACAGACCGGCCACGTGTGGTAAAATCGAGTCCCCCGCTATGGTTTTCACTTCCAATAACCAAAACGTTTTTATACATTCCGGTTTTAATAAATTGGTCGGCTGTAGAAAGCGCATAGATGAATCCGCTGCATTGGTTTCTAACATCTAATGCCGGACAGGTTTTTATATCTAACATTTCCTGAACCTGCACCCCGCAACCAGGAAAATAATAATCTGGACTTAGGGTTGCAAAAACGATTAGGTCTATATCGTCTTTATCTATTTTAGCACATTTAATAGCAATTTTAGCGGCTTTTACGCCCATTTTAGCGGTACTATTACCATCGCCTTTTTTAATATGTCGGCGTTCTTTGATACCCGTTCTTTCCTGGATCCATTCATCGTTGGTATCCATTCTTTTAGCCAAATCATCATTAGTAACAACATTTTCTGGCACGTAACTCCCAACTCCGGCTATTTTAGATTGATACATATTTTATTGTTTAGTATATTTAGACCTTATTGAATTTAAATTTAAGCATTTAATAAAAAATGGGTCCGCAATATACTAAAGATTAGCATGACTGCGATTATGACGCATTTTTATTTTCATTTCCTAAAACCACAAATTTATGAGAAAAATTATTTTAAGCATTTTTAGCCTATTGCTAAGTTTGCCCACGCTTTTTGCCCAGGAAAATTTAACTTACCAGAAACCGCCACAGGAGATCCTGGATTTGGTAGATGTACCCCTGGCGCCTTCTACAATTTTAGATAGTGATGGGGAAATGATGATCTTTTTATATCGCGACCAATATAAATCTATTGCTGAATTAAGCGAAGAAGAATTGAGACTGGGCGGATTAAGAATTAACCCTGTAACTAATATTAGCAGCCGTGCAACTTATTATAACAATCTTGAAGTAAAAGAAATTGAAGCCGAAACGCCAACCCAGGTACAAGGCCTGCCTGAAAATCCCAGGTTATCAAATTTTAGCTGGTCTCCAGACGAATCTAAGATCGCTTTTACCCATACTACAAATACCGGCGTAGAACTTTGGGTATTGGACATTCATAATGCACAAGCGAGAAAATTAACCGATGCAAACCTAAACGCAAATATGCGTGATGTTATTAACTGGTTTAAAGACAACTCGTCTGTTTTAGTAAAAATGCTCCCAGAGGATCGTAAAGATTTAATTGATCCCGAAACCGCAGTTCCAACCGGACCAACAATTTCTGTGAGTGACGGCAAAGAAGCTCAGAACCGTACTTACCAGGATTTACTTAAAAATCCTAATGATGAATATAATTTTGAACAATTAGCGCGTTCAGAATTGGTGAAAATTAATTTAGACGGTACTTCAGAAAAGTGGATGGATGCTAAAATGTATAGCAGCGTTTCGTTTTCTCCCAATGGAGAATATGTGATGGTTAATCATATCAAAAAACCCTTTTCCTACCTGGTACCTTATTATAGATTCCCTTCAGAAACTAATATTTATAAAGTTTCTGGAGAATTGGTAAACCAGGTAAACGACGAACCGCTATTAGAAGATCTTCCGCAAGGTTTTATGTCTACTCAAACCGGGAGAAGAAGCGTGCAATGGAGAAACGACAAACCGGCAAGCCTGGTTTACGTAAAAGCTTTGGATGAAGGTGATCCTGAGGTAGAAGTAGATTATAGAGATGAGGTTTTTGTTTTGGAAGCTCCGTTTAAAGGTGAAGGAAAATCTATTTTAAAAACAAAAGATCGTTTTTCTGGAATTACATGGGGAAATGATGAAATTGCTCTTGCTGATGATTACTGGTGGAATACAAGAAATACCAGAACGTATGTATTTAATCCATCTGATGCGTCAGAAGAACCTGAAGTTATTTTTGACAGAAATTACCAGGATAGATATAGCGATCCAGGGAGATTTGTAACCACTAAAAATGAATTTGGACAAAATGTATTAAAATTAGACGGAGAAGATGCTTTTTTACTTGGCGCAGGTTATAGTGAAGAAGGCCAGTTTCCATTTGCCGATAAAATAGATCTGGAAAATGGTGAAACTGAACGTTTATACCAATCTGAATACAACGATAAAAAAGAAACTCTTGTAGAAGCATTAGATATTGAAGATGGGGAAATCCTGGTAAGAATAGAATCGGCTACCGAATATCCTAATTATTACATTAGGGATATAGACGATAAAGAAGACTTAACACAAATCACTTCTTTTAAAAATCCTTTTAAAAGTCTTGAGAACGTTAGTAAAGAAGTGATTACGTACGAGCGCGAAGATGGCCTGGAATTAAACGGAACGCTTTATCTTCCGGCAGGTTTTGATAAAGAAAACCCCGAAGAACACCCTATGATTGTTTGGGCTTACCCAAGAGAATACAAGGATAAAAATTCAGCTTCACAGAATACTTCTAACGCCAACGATTTCACTTATCCTTATTATGGATCGCCAATCTACTGGGTAAATCGAGGTTATGTGGTATTAGATGATGCGTCTTTCCCAATTATTGGCGAAGGTGATGAACAACCAAACGATAGTTTTAGAGAACAATTAGTGGCAAATGGAAAGGCTGCAATAGATGCCGTTGCAGAAAAAGGTTATGTAGATCGTGATCGTGTTGCCGTGGGTGGCCACAGTTATGGTGCATTTATGACGGCAAACCTGTTATCACACTCCAATCTTTTTGCAGCGGGAATTGCCAGAAGTGGTGCTTATAATAGAACGCTAACTCCATTTGGTTTCCAAAGTGAAGAAAGAAACTACTGGGAAGCACCAGAAGTTTACTATAATATGTCTCCTTTTATGCACGCCGATAAAATGAAGACTCCACTACTATTAATTCACGGCGAGGCCGATAATAATTCGGGTACTTACCCTATGCAAAGTGAACGTTATTTTAATGCGTTAAAAGGGCTGGGAGCAACAGCCCGCCTGGTGATGCTACCAAAAGAAAGCCACGGCTATAGCGCAAAAGAATCTGTTTTGCACGTGCTTTGGGAACAAGACCAATGGTTAGAGAAATATGTGAAAAACAGAGAAAAATCTGGAAATATTGAAGCTTCGGCAGAATTAAAAGACTAAAATTCTAAATTTTAGCCAACCTTTTAGGCTGTTTGAAAAGCGTTTTTATCTGTCAGGCTGAACTTGTTTCAGCTTCTAACATGAGTACAGTAATCAACTTGTTAGATCCTGAAATAAATTCAGGATGACGTTTTTAAAAACTTCTCAAACAGCTTTTTTATTTCACAAAGTCAATTAGGTTTAAAAATAGGAAAAGCGCCACTACCAGAGATGGTAATAACGCTTTTCCACAACCTAACCAATAAATAAAACCAACAATTATGACATGTAATCGCGGAACTTGTTAACCTCGATCTTCGCTTCCAGATCGTGCAATAAATTATATAAGCCGAAAAATGTTCTATTAATATAAAGGAAATGCTTACTTCCTCTATTCCCATTCATTTTTCGTAATTCCGTGTCTTTACTATACTTTTCACTCAATGCTGTTATTGAATTCCAAAAGGTTTCATCGGCAAAATCAAAAGTTTCTTCGTGAAACGGACTCGTAAATAAATTCAGCATTTGATAAAATAATTCTGAAAAATATTTGATTTCTCTTTCAGAATCATCTTCCCTCAAAATTTCCAATTCAAATAATTTCTCGTTGAAAAATTCAGGATTATTAATATTTTCCTTTTTTGCCAATTCAAAATATGGTACATAAAAATCTTCGGGAACCTGCTTTATGCAACCAAAATCTATAGCGATAAGGTTTGCATCTTTATCAATTAGAAAATTCCCTGGGTGAGGATCGGCGTGTACTTCTTTCAAGCCGTGCATTTGGTACATATAAAAGTCCCAAAGCGCCTGCCCTACCTTATTAGCTTTTTCCTGATCTTTATTTTCTTTCGCAAATTCACTTAGATGCTTTCCATCCATCCAATCCATCGTGATAATTCGCTCACTGGATAAATCTTCGTAATATTTTGGAAATTTTAAGTTTGGAATATGCGCACAGGCTTCAGAAATTTCTTTACTCTGTTTTACTTCCAAAATATAATCGGTTTCCTCAAGTAATTTTCCTTCTACTTCCTTAAAATATTTAGCGGAATCCTTACCCTGAAGATTAAACATTCTGGTAGCAATAGGTTTAACCATCGCCAAATCTGAACTTATACTATCTGCCACGCCGGGATATTGAATTTTCACAGCAAGTTTTTTCCCATCTTTTTCGGCTCTATGAACCTGGCCAATACTGGCCGCATTCACAGAATCTGAAGCAAATTTATCGTACAACTCTTCAGGGTAAGCTCCGTTATATTTTTTAAAAGTTTTTCTCACCAAAGGCGCTGAGAGTGGCGGCACACTAAATTGTGCCAGGCTAAATTTCTCAACGTAAGCGTTCGGTAAAAGGCTTTTTTCCATAGAAAGCATTTGTGCTACTTTTAGCGCGCTTCCTTTTAAACTTTTTAGGCTGTCGTAAATATCATCGGCATTGCTTTGGTCTAATTCATCGCGGGTAAGCTCAGAATCAAAAGCTCTTTTACTGTAATATTTAAGGTAATTGCCTCCTAACTTCACCCCGGTTTGCACCAGTTTTGAAGTTCGGCCAATTTTGCCTGTTGGTATTTTATCTATAGTTTTCATGATAATTTGGGGTAGACTTTATTAAGCCATTTTTTCTTTCCAGAGGAATTTTCCTAAATCAATAACCCGTTCCAGTGGTGTATTATCAAATACATCAAAAACAGTGTTTACCGATTTTTCTATCGCCACATCGGTACTTTCAAATTGGGCAGAATTATCATCCATCCAAAATTTCATTAAAAACATGAGTTGTACCCAGGTAGCTTCAGAAAACACTCTTTCAGATTGCTGTAAAGCGGATATTGCTTTTTCTGAATTTTCATCCTGAATAAGATCTCTTGCAAAAGATTTTACGTTTTTCCTTAATCCTTTTAACTGCTGAAGGTTCTTTAACTGGCTCTCGTGTTCTTTTAATGAAAACAAGACGTAACTTCTATTGGCAGTTAAAATTTCAAAGAAGGTGTAATAGAATGTGAGCATTTTTTCCCTGTTAGAAAAACTATCAAATTCAGGACTTTTATTAATCACATTCATGGTATGCTCATAAAATCGCTCCCAAATTCCTTTTTGCAAACCTTCAAAACTTCCGTAGAAATTATAAAATTCCTCTTCCTTGATCTTATTCTCCTTGCAAAATTTATAAACCGTTTTAGGACGCTTCTCTTCTTCCAATACATAATCCATATACATCGCAATAAGCTTGTCTTTATCTAAAACTTTCCTGGTTGTATTTTTTTTAGCTGTAGCCATAGTTTTTATTTCTTTTTCAAAGATACACTTTTGTTTAAGTTTTAATTCATAATATTAAACAAAATGTTTGTTAAAAATATCTCTGCCTATTAAAATTGAATTTCAGCAGTTTAGACGAAATTATATTTTATTAATTACAGGCTATGTCAGTTTGTCAGCGGAGTTTTAATGGTATTTTTTTTGACTGTAGGTAAGCAACAATAAATAGTATTAAAAACGAAAATATATGGCAACCGGAAAAATTAATGTTTCTGTAGAAAACATTTTCCCACTGATAAAGAAATTTCTTTACAGTGATCATGAAATCTTTCTAAGAGAATTGATTTCTAACGCAACAGATGCAACTCTAAAGCTAAAACACCTTACCGATATTGGGGAAACCGATGTAAAGTACGGTAACCCGGTAATTGAGGTTAAAGTAGACAAGGAAGGAAAGAAACTTCACGTTATAGACCAGGGAGTTGGAATGACGAAAGAAGAAGTTGAGAAATACATCAACGAAGTAGCTTTCTCTGGCGCTGAGGAATTCCTTGAAAAATATAAAGATTCAGCTAAAGACAGCGGGATTATTGGCCATTTTGGACTTGGCTTCTACTCTGCCTTTATGGTGGCGAATAAAGTAGAAATCATTACCAAATCTTACAAAGACGAACCTGCAGCGCATTGGGTTTGTGAGGGTACAACCGAGTTCACACTTGGCGACGCCGATAAAAAAGAGCGAGGAACCGAGATCATTCTTCATATAAATGAAGAAGATGAAGAGTTTTTGGAAGAAAACAGAATCCAGGAATTATTGGTGAAGTATAACAAGTTTATGCCTATCCCAATTAAATTTGGAACCAAAGAAGAAACTTTACCACTTCCGGAAGACGCTCCTGAAGACGCCGAAGCAGAAACCAAAACGGTAGATAATATTATCAATAATCCTGAACCGGCGTGGACTAAACAACCAACCGATTTAGAAGATAAAGATTATAAAAGTTTTTACCGCGAATTGTACCCAATGCAGTTCGAGGAACCTCTATTCCACATTCACCTTAATGTAGATTATCCTTTTAATCTTACCGGGATTCTTTATTTCCCTAAGATGACGCAGGATATGAATATTCAAAAGGATAAAATTCAACTTTACCAGAACCAGGTTTATGTAACCGATAATGTTGAAGGAATTGTTCCTGAATTTTTAACAATGCTTCGCGGGGTTATAGATTCTCCAGATATTCCATTGAACGTTTCCCGTTCTTACCTTCAGGCAGATGGTGCTGTGAAGAAAATCTCCAGTTACATTACCCGTAAGGTTGCCGATAAATTGAAATCTCTTTTCAATAATAATCGTGAGGATTTTGAGCAAAAATGGAACGATATTAAAATCGTTATTGAATACGGAATGCTTTCTGAAGACAAATTCTACGAAAAAGCACAGAAGTTTGCACTTTACCCAACGGTAGAAAATGAATACTTCACTTTTGAAGAACTTCAGGAGAAAATAAAAGACAACCAAACCGATAAAGATGGAAACCTGGTTGTGCTTTATGCTTCTAATCAAGACGAGCAACACAGTTATATTGAGGCAGCTAAAACCAAAGGTTACAAAGTGTTGTTATTAGATTCTCCAATTATTTCTCACCTGCTTCAAAAAATGGAAGGTGAAAAAGAGAAAATCACTTTTGTTCGTGTAGATTCAGATCAGGTAGATAACCTTATCAAAAAAGACGAAGAGAAAATTTCTAAGCTTTCTGAAGAAGAAAAAGAGAAGTTAAAGGGAGATTTCGAAAAAGTAATTCCGAAGGAAAAATATACCGTACAACTGGAAGCTATGGATAGCGATGCTGCTCCATTGTTAATCACGCAACCGGAATTTATGCGCCGAATGAAAGAGATGCAGCAAACCGGTGGCGGTGGTATGTTTGGAATGGGGAATATGCCAGAAATGTATAACCTGGTGGTAAATACCAACCACCCGTTAATTTCTGATATTCTAAATACCAAAACCGAAAAGAAACAGGAACGCTTAATTAAGCATTCTTTAGATCTTGCGAGATTATCTCAAAACCTGCTTAAAGGGGAAGAGCTAACCAATTTCGTAAAACGTAGTTTTGATATGGTAAAATAATTTCCTTGAAAAGGAAAATTTAGAAAAGGTCTGGAAAGTTGTTTTAATCGTCATCTTGAACCTGGTTCAGGAATCTAAGATATTAGAAGCTGAAACAAGTTCAGCTTGACGGTAACAAGACTTTCCAGGCCTTTTTATTTTATATGATTAAGCTTTATGCAAAGGGAAAGTTTGCCAACAGATTTTAATTCTTAGAGCTTGTCTCTAAATTTGCGTTTAGGTTACGCTTTATGGTTTGGTAGAATCGTTCTATATCATAAGGTTTTACGATAATATCATTCATTCCGGCTGCGAAGATTTCATTTCTTACTTCTTCAATTTCTACTGCAGTAAGTGCAACAATGGGTACGTCTTTACTCAGGTTTCTAATGCGCTGGGTAGTTTCCATACCATTAATTCCCGGCATATTTAGATCCATTAAAATAAGATCAAAATCCATGGCAGTAACTCTTTCAATAGCTTCTACCCCGTTGCCAACAACCACGCATTCAAAATTCTGTTTCTCTAATATTCGTCGCGTTACAACCTGGTTTATTCGATTGTCATCTACAATAAGTATTTTTTGTTTTTCTTTTAGATTATCCAAATATACTTCGTGCGCAAATCCAGCTTTTTTTGTTGAAGATTTATCTTCTTTAAGGCTTAAACTAAAACAAAAAACAGAACCTTCTCCTTCTTTACTTTTTAAATGAATTTGAGATTCAAATAACTGTAATAGGCGTTTTACTATAGGCAAACCTAAGCCGGTTCCCTGGTAATTATAATTTGAAGGTTTAAGCTGAGAAAATTCTTCAAAAATTAATTTTTGTTTGCTTTTTGGAATACCAATTCCGTCATCTTTTACTTCAAAATAGATTATCGCCCTATCCTCTATCTTAGCCTGTAACTCTACATTTATATAAATGTTACCATTTTCGGTAAACTTCACCGCATTTCCCACCAGGTTCATTAAAATTTGAGAAAGCCTTACGGGGTCTCCAATAAGATTTTGGGGTACGTTTTCATCTATATTATAATGTACCTTATTCTTGTTCTGGAGTCGCGTAAATTCAAAAGTATTTACAATACTTAATATTAATTCATGAAGATTAAATGAAACATTTTCCAGTTTTACCTGTTTAGATTCCATTTTATTCATTTGCAGCACGTCATTAATTAGCGCCAAAAGATAATCGGCTGAGAATTTTAAGGATTTTAAATCGCTTTCGTGTTTCTTCAGGCTTTTATCATCCAGCAATAACGAGGTAAGTCCTACTACCCCATAGAGCGGGGTTCTTAACTCGTGACTTACCGTAGAGAAAAACTGGCTTTTCAGCATAGATAAACGTTCTGCTTCTTCTTTAGCCGAAAATAATTCGCTGTTTTTATTTTTTAGTTGGGAAATTAGCTTTTTCCTTGTATTGTTATTTCTAACAAGCAGGATTATAAAAAATAACATCACGATTAAAGAAATAATCATGATTATAGAATTTTGCTGAGATTTGGCAATTACCTCATCTTTATACTTTTGCTCCCTTTTGGCTATTTCAAGATTTTCGCGATAGCGCTTGGTTTCAAACCGCGCCTGCGCAGCTTCCATTTGTTCCAGCTTTTCCTTTTCATAAAGTTCAGCATCGTATTCTATGTACTTATCTAACGCGTTATAAGCTTCTTTAAATTCGTTATTTTTAAACAAAGCTTCAGCATAACCATCATAAGCCGTTACCGCCTCATAATACAGGGAATCTTTTTCAGCTATTTTAATAGCTTTTTCATAATATTTTTTAGATTCTTCTAAATTCTCTTTTCCTAAATAGTAGGTTCCAAAAAGGGACGCAACCTGGCTTAGCATATAAGGATCTTTGATATCTTCTACCAGTTTTTCGACTTTTTTTAGATAGGGATAAGCTTCATCATACTCTTCTAAATATAGATGAGTCCAGCCTTTATTCATAAGCGGTGTGGCTCTACTATCTGCATCTTCAAGGTTAGACGCAGCTTTTATCGCTTTATCGTAATATGCAAAACCCTGGTCTATAGTTTGCTTGTTGGAAGTAAACATATTACCAAGATTGTTGTATGCCCACCAAAGTAAAGTATCGTTCTCTACAATCTTAGCATACTTAAGCGCGTTTTCATAACTTTCTTTCGCCCTTATAGTATCATACAATTCATCGTACGTAATTCCCAGGTTATTATAGCCGTGGTAAAGGTGGTAGTAATCTTTTTCTTCCTCAGCAAGCTCAATTAAGTTAAAGGAATAATCAATGGCCTTGTTATATTCATAGGAATACATGGCATCTGTAGATAAGTCTAGTAGTTGCTTAATACTATCACAGCTTTCACTTTCTTTAGACTGTGAGAAAGCAAGGCCGGATACCAGGGAAATTAGTAAAACAGAAATGTATTTTATACTCAATTATTTTCCATGTTAAGTTCTTACCCAGGGGCTATAGGTTATGTTAAATTAACTTTTTTTTAATATTTGACCAACCAATAGTTCCCTTAATTTTAGGATTCCTCTTAAAACGGTAAAAGTTTTGTCAAAAAAGATATTTTTTTAAAAATCCTTATTTCCTTTTAAAAAGACCAATAATATTAAGTATCTATCTTTTTTAAGATAGATAAATTTAGTGCTGAAAATTCCCGATTTATTAGCCTTACTTTCTAAGACTGAAACTGTGTAGAGATTAGAGAAAGTTCCCTTTTTATTCAGAAAACAATCTTGAGCTATATAACTTATTCCAACACGCGACTTCGATTTAACGAGCCGTTGTAGCGAACAAATTATTTAATGTATGAGACAAACCTCAGGGCATTTTAATCTCAATTATCTAATAAAAATAGCAGGTAATTATGTTTCAATATAGATTAAGTTAGGTTGTAAATTGGGAGCCGAAAATTACTCTATTTTAGCGAATTACACAAAATTTTTAATACCTGGCGGCATTATTATTATAATTACACGCTCTCATAAAAATATATTTTTATCTTTAAATTATGCAATATCCCTGGCACTTTTACCTAATGGGCGCGATGTACATCGTAGCCGGTATTATTCACTTTATAAAACCTAAAATGTATATGCGAATTATGCCGCGTTATTTACCGGCGCATAAACCACTGGTTTTTTTAAGCGGATTGGCAGAAATTTTTCTGGGTTTTCTACTCTTTTTTCCTGAAACCAAAGACCTGGCAATCTACGGGATTATTTTAATGCTCGTAGTTTTTCTACTTGTGCATTTTTACATGCTTTCATCCAAAAAAGCCGGCCCGGGAATCCCAAAATGGGCTTTAATTTTAAGAATACCGTTACAGTTTTTTCTAATGTATTGGGCCTGGTTTTATTTACAATTATAAAGATGAAGTCTAAAATTTTTAGCTTGCCACAAGCAGAATTAGAATATTTCCCCCATTTTCTTAAGACTGAAAAGGCCAATCTTTTATTCGAAAAATTGCTGAAGGAAGTTTCCTGGCAACAGCAAAATATTAAACTCTTCGGAAAAGAAATTCCGCAGCCACGTTTAACCGCTTTTTTTGCTGAAAAAGGAATTTCTTATACCTATTCGGGCCTACAATTAAAACCCGAAACTTTTTCAGCTGAAATTTTAGATCTAAAACAAAAAACCGAAGAAATTTCCGGCTTTGAATTCAATACCTGCCTGGCAAATCTTTATCGCGATGGAAACGACAGTATGGGCTGGCACGCCGATGACGAACAAGTTTTAGGCACAAACCCCGTCATTGCTTCTATAAGCCTGGGCGGCGTTCGTAGCTTTCAGTTTAAACATAAAACCAAAAACCTGAAAGAAAAAATTGAACTTCAGCACGGCAGCCTCTTAATTATGAAAGGCAGTATGCAACATTATTGGAAACACCAGCTGCCAAAAACCAAAAAAGAAGTTTCACCCAGAATTAATCTAACTTTTAGAAAAATTCAATAAAAAAAGCCATTGTAGAAGTTTCCACAATGGCTTTTTTGAATGTTTGGACTCAAATTATCCGTAAATCTCGTTTAATATTTTTGCCAAACGAATTCCGCCTTTTTGCAGTTGCTGCAAAACAGTAGGCAGGTGATGATACATATATTCATAACCTAATTTCTCCCCCATTTCAACTGAATCATAAAGCTCGCTTGCCATTTCACCAGACTCATACACCCAATCTATAACTTCTCCTTCTTCAATAGCTTTAATTTGAGCTCTGCTTAATTGTTTGGTATTTGCTGCAAGCTCGGTATAGCTCATTTGGTAAGAATCTATCATCTGGCTATCCCAAACCCGGTGAATGTTAGATCCCTCGTTATACCAACGAACCTGCACATCATTACCGCCTTTATCGGCAGCTCTTCCCACGTGAAAAGGTTGGTGAAGGTCACCTACAAAATGAACCAGCATTTTCAGATAAAACTGCCTGTCTTCTTTTGAAGCATTTTCATCTTTTAATACCTCTTTACATTTTAAAATAGCCTGATAAAGATCTCCTTTTGGGTTGGCGGTTTTCTCATTATATTGAGTTTGTCCTTCGGCTAAATTCACATAATGCCAGGGGCCATATTGCCTAAAATCTGGGTCACTTTTAATATCATCGGCATAATTCGCCACAAAGGCCAAACTTTGTCCGTTTAGAATTTTATCTATTGCTTTTTTAGCTTTTTTATTTAAATAATTTTCGGCGATTTCTCCTGTAGCCCTGTGCCCGGTTTTCCCCCAATCATTATCATTCGAGAAACCGGTGTTTCCAATTATAACCAACAAAGCAAATAGCAGTAATTTTTTCATTTATTGAAATTTTAAAGATTAAGAAGATATAGGTGAATCTCCTTTAGATTTTCGGCAAATATAGCAAAGCCCAAATTTTTAATATGTTAAATTTTTCTGAGTTAAAAATTAATGCAATATATTTATGATATCATTTTAATATCAACCAATTTTAAATATTATGACTCAGGAAAAAGATCTCCATGCTTCAAACGGCTATATTATGTTGTTTGTTTTTCTATTATTATTCTTCGGAAGCATTATCGGTTTTATTATTTTAAATAATGCGTGGTTTATTTTAGGAATCATTATTTCGCTTTTTATCCTACCGGGGCTAATCCTGGTAAATCCAAATGGCTCCCGAGTGCTTTTACTCTTTGGTGATTACAAGGGAACGGTTAAAAAGAACGGACTCTTTTGGGTGAACCCATTTTACACCAAAAAGAAAATTTCTTTAAGGGCCCGAAACTTTGATAGCGAACGCCTAAAAGTGAACGACAAGCTGGGGAACCCGGTAATGATAAGTACCATCCTGGTTTGGCGGGTTCGTGACACCTATAAAGCTTCTTTTGATGTAGATAATTATGAAAATTTTGTGGTGGTACAAACCGATGCTGCAGTTAGAAAACTTGCCAGTCTCTATCCTTATGATAATTTTGCAGACGAAGGCTTAGACGAGGATATCACCTTGCGTTCTAGCGTAAACGAAGTAAGTGACGCCCTGGAAAAAGAGCTCGAAGAACGTTTAAATATTGCCGGAATTGAAGTTTTGGAAGCAAGAATTGGTTACCTGGCGTATGCTAATGAGATTGCCAGCGCAATGCTTAAACGCCAGCAAGCAACCGCAATAGTTGCCGCCCGTCATAAAATTGTACAGGGTGCCGTGGGAATGGTAGAGATGGCGTTACACCAGTTAAGCGAAAAGAATCTTGTAGATCTTGATGCCGAAAGACGTGCCGCTATGGTAAGCAATTTAATGGTGGTACTTTGTAGCGATAAAGATGCAACGCCGGTGGTAAACGCGGGCACTTTAAATCATTAGAAATTGTATGAGAAATTCTATCCTCAGCATATTCTTAATTTTCTTCGGAAGTTTTATTGTTTCCGCACAAGAAACATTTACCGAAGAAGAAATTACGGTAGATAAATTTACCGACGGAACCCTTACATCTCCTTCTGAAGTTGAAAATCCATCACTGGTAATTTTCATTCAGGGTTCGGGGCCTACAAATCGGGATGGGAATTCTCTCGAAGGGATGAATAATAAAAGTGATTTTGCTAAAAAAATCGCACACGAATTAGCAGCTGAAGGAATTGCAAGTTTCAGATTTGATAAACGTATCATGAAAGCGAAGGAGTTAAATTTAGATTCACTTTCGTTTGAAGACCTTATACTGGATGTTGAAAATATTTTAATTCACTTTAAAAAAAAACAGAAATTTCAGCAATATAATTATTGCCGGGCATAGCCAGGGCTCTTTAATAGGCATTTTGGCTGCAAAAAATAATGCCGATGCCCTTATTTCTATTGCCGGTGCGGGAGAAAGTATAGACCATATTCTGGCTGCACAACTTTCGGCTCAATTACCTCAGCTTAAAGATGATATTGAGCAAACCCTGAAAGAGATAAAAGAAAATGGAAGTACTTCTGAATATCCTCCAATATTAGGTTCGTTTTTTAGTCCTAAAAACCAGGCTTTTTTAGCTTCCTGGATAAAATATGATCCTGCTGAAGAAATTGCAAAAATGCAAATTCCTGTTTTGATTATAAACGGAACAAATGATGCCCAGGTAAAGAAAGAACAGGCTGAATTACTGCATACAGCAGCCAAAAATTCAGAATTAGTTTTATTAGAAGATATGAACCACGTTTTTAGAAAAGTCAGTTCTAAAGATTTGACTAAAAACTATCAAACTTATAATAATCCTGAATTACCATTGCATCCCGAAATAATTCCGGTTTTAACCGATTTTATTAAGAATCTGGAAAATAAATAAAATGAGTAATAAAAAAGCATTCGCCCTAAGAGTTGATGAGAAGATGCTGAAAGCCATTGAAAAATGGGCTGCTGATGAATTCAGGAGTACCAATGGGCAGATTGAGTGGATGCTAAATAAGGCCCTAAAAGAAGCAAAACGTCACCCAAAAAATAAAAAAGAAGAAGAATAATGCAATATAAGATCGTTTTTTCAGACATAGATGGAACCCTACTAAACCACGACCGGGAATTATCTCCCAACACAATTTCAACAATAAAAAATTTAAAAGACAGTTTACCATTCGTGCTTATTTCAGCCCGAATGCCAGCAGCAATGAGACATTTGCAAGCCGATCTTGAAATAAAAGAACAGCCTATTATTTGTTACAACGGCGGATTAATTTTGGTAGACGGGAAAGCTATAAGCTCTACTGAAATTCCTTTAAATACGCTGGAAAATCTTTCTGATTTCAATAAAAAAATGAACTGCCATTTAAGTTTATATAATAGTGACGAATGGTACGTGCCGCAATACGACCAGTGGGCGGCACGCGAAGAAAATAACACAAAAGTAAAGCCCGAACTTAGATCTAACCGCGAAGTAATTTCAGAATGGAAGAAAGATAACAAAGGAGCTCATAAAATTATGGCAATGGGAGACGAAGCCCATATTGATAAAATTAAAGATTATTTATCAGAGAATTTTCCTGGAGAACTTCATTTATACCGTTCCAAACCTACCTATCTTGAAATTGCCAATAAAAAGATTTCAAAACTTACGGCTATTAAATTTTTATTGAAAAATCATTTCAATCTAACGCCAGAGCAAAGTATTGCTTTTGGAGATAATTATAATGATGTAGAAATGATAAAAGGCGTAGGAATGGGCGTTGCCGTTGGTAATGCTAGAAAAGAAGTTTTGGAAGTTGCTAATATTGTTACCCAAAGCGGAAAGGAAGATGGCGTAGCCAATAGCCTAAAAGAGTTGTTTCAAATCTAACAGAAGGATTCCCGTAATTCTTTAAGAAGAGTTTAAGAAAAATTGTATTTTGGCGCCGCTTATAAAAAATTTCTATGGAAGATACTCCCGTTTTTACCAATGATGCTATAGTCTTTGGACTTTTAATGCTCGCTTTGGGTTTTGTGTTTTATACCTCTTCTAAAGAAGCTGGTTTCTGGAAAAAATTCTATGGCATTGTACCGGCTCTTTTAATGTGCTATTTAATTCCCGCAATCTTTAATTCCCTGGGACTTATAGACGATGGTACTTCTCAACTTTACTATGTAGCCAGTAGATTCCTATTGCCGGCTGCCCTTGTTTTAATGACTTTAAGCATAGACCTGAAAGCAATTTTCAACCTAGGTCCAAAAGCCTTAATTATGTTTTTTGCGGGTACGGTAGGAATTATTGTAGGTGGGCCGCTAGCTATTCTAATTGTTTCAGCCATTTCTCCGGAAACAGTGGGTGGTGTTGGTCCCGATGCTATTTGGCGTGGTCTCTCTACCATTGCCGGTAGTTGGATTGGTGGTGGCGCAAACCAGGCTGCTATGCTGGAAATTTACGAATACAACCCTGATCTATACGGCGGCATGGTCTTAGTAGATATTGTAGTAGCCAACCTCCTTATGGCAGGACTGTTAATGGGAATTGGTAAAACCGAAAAAATTGATAAATGGCTAAAAGCCGATAATTCAGCAATTACAGAACTTAAAAACAAAGTTTCTAATTATGCTGAAAGTGTAACCAGAAATCCCAACCTACCCGATTATATGATTATGCTTGCCCTGGCCTTTGTAACGGTGGGAATTGCACATTGGGGAGCCGATGAAATTTCGGTATATCTATCTTCAAATTTTGAAATTTTTAATGATAGTAAAAGTGCGCTTTCATCCTTTTCCTCTTCCTTCTTTTGGATGATCACCATCGCTACCGCAATTGGAATAGGGCTTTCGTTTACACGATTCAAAACCTACGAAGGTGCGGGAGCAAGTAAGTTAGGCAGTATTTTTATTTATATTTTGGTAGCTACCATAGGTATGAAAATGGACCTTGGGATGGTATTCGATAATCCAGGACTAATTGGTATTGGACTTATTTGGATGTCTATTCACGTTATTTTTCTCTTTGGTACCGCAAAACTCATTAAAGCACCTTACTTTTTCCTCGCTGTAGGAAGTCAGGCTAACGTTGGTGGTGCAGCCTCGGCCCCTGTTGTAGCTGCGGCATTTCACCCTTCCCTGGCAACCGTTGGAGTTTTATTAGCCGTATTTGGATACGTAGTTGGAACCTATGGAGCAATTCTTACTACTATTTTAATGCAAATCGCCGCCGGGAGTTAGTTTAAAATAGAAAATTATAAGATATTTGCCGCCTAAATCAGAAACCTGAAACCAGCAAGTTGCCGGAGAGTAAATATAGGAGTTCACAGTATGAATTATTAGCTTGTGATAAATTCCCAATACCAGAGAAAATTATAAAACACATGAAAAAATTAAGCATTCTTTTATTGGCTATTATCGCCCTTACTTCCTGTAATAATAAAGAAAGCAACTTAATAGTAAATGCCAATATTGACGGCCTAAAAAAAGGAACCGTTTATCTTCAAAAGATAGAGGATACTCTTATGATTGATGTAGACTCAGTAGCAATTGACGGCAATGCTAATATAACCCTGGAAACCTATATAGGGAGCCCTCAAATGATGTATCTCTATCTTAAAAAAGTAAGCAACTCTCAATATGACGACCGTATAGATTTTTTTGCTGAAGAAGGTGAAGTAACCATCAACACTACTTTAGAGAATTTTGTGACCGATGCTGAAATTATCGGCGCTAAAAATCAGGAAAAATTAGAAGAATATCGCACAATGATGCAACGCTTCAACGATAAAAACCTGGAACTTATTCAGCAAAACTTTGAAGCCCAACGCGATGAAAACGAAGAACAGCTGATTGACGTGAATAAACAGTATGAAAGTTTACTTAAACGTAAATATCTTTACACCGTTAATTTTGCGATTAACAATAAAGACCTGGAAATAGCTCCTTATCTCGCTCTTTCTGAAGTTTTTGATGCTAACATTAAGTATTTAGATACCATCTATAAATCTTTAGAGCCAAAGGTGAAAAAATCTATGTACGGGAAAGAATTGAAAGATTTCCTTGAAGAAAGACGGGAGGAAGAAGAAGCAAGCGAAAGCGTTGAACCCGTAGAAACTGAAGAAAACGATATTAGTTAATTCAGCGTCTTAACTTAATAATCTTAAAGCCCGAAATATTAATTTCGGGCTTTTTTATTACCTCATTAATAATACTGCAGCCAATTCATTTATATTTCCGCAATAAAAACTTATACTTGTTGTCCTATTCAATTTAATAACAATATAACCTTGCAAAATTCTTTAAAATGAGTGCTCCAAACAAAAACCGATGGCTTATTGCCGCTTCGGCAGTTTTTATTCATATTTCAATAGGTGCTGCTTACGCCTACAGTGTTTATACCCAACCCCTTGTAGAAACCAAGGGCTGGTCTATGGCATCGGTTACCACCGCCTTTACCATAATGATGGTTCTTGGTGGAGGATCTGCTGCATTATTCGGAAAATTTGTAGAGCGAAGCGGCCCAAAGAAATCGGCTATGCTGGCCGCAGTTTTATTTGGTTTAGGCCAGGCGGGATCGGGATTTGCCATTTCAATGGATTCATTAACAGGATTTCTACTATCCTATGGTTTATTAAGCGGACTCGGCCTTGGAATTGGTTATATAGCGCCAGTTTCAACCTTAGTAAAATGGTTCCCAGACAAAAGAGGTTTAGCCACAGGAATGGCTGTTCTGGGATTTGGTACCGGAGCTCTGGTAACTGCTCCTGTTGCAGCGAGTTTAATAGAATCTATAGGAATTAGTACTACTTTTTACATTTTAGGAGCCTCTTATTTCATTTTAATGATGCTTGGCGCTTCTTATATCGCACCACCGCCCAAAAACTGGATGCCAACGGGAATGGAAGCAGCGGTAAAAGCCGGGACCAAAAAAATAAAAAGAGATCTGTCGCAAGCTACATCTGGTGAAGCCGTTAGAACCAAGCATTTCTGGATGCTTTGGACGATGATGCTTATAAACACCAGCGCAGGAATTATGATGATTTCTGTAGCTTCGCCAATGGCTCAAAATATCGTTGGCCTCTCAGCCGGTGCAGCAGCTACTATGGTAGGAATTATGGGGATTTTTAATGGCGGAGGAAGATTAGGTTGGGCTGCCGCTTCAGATTATATTTCGCGCCCTAAAGTGTTTATTATTTTCTTTATAATTCAGCTCGTGGCTTTTATCACCCTGCCAATTATTACAAGTGCTCTTATTTTTCAAATATTTATTTTTCTTGTAGTAAGTTGTTATGGTGGCGGATTTTCTAATCTCCCGGCCTTTATTGGCGATCTTTTTGGCACGAAAGAACTTGGAGCAATTCACGGTTATTTATTAACTACCTGGTCTTTGGGCGGACTTATTGGTCCCACCCTGGTCTCGCAAATCTATACCCGTACCGGAAGTTACATTCCCGTTTTCTATGTTTTTACTGCTTTAATCATCGTGGCATTAATTATTAGTTTAGTGCTAGACAGAAGTGTAAAAAAAGTTAGAACCGAGCATAAAGAACTCGAGTATAAAACCTCAACATCTGAGTGAAATATTACCATAGATTAATTAAATCTCCCGAGCTTTAATATTTTTTTGGGTAAGATTGGTTTGGTATTTTTCTAAGTTTGAGAAAAACCAGGCTATGAATCAAAAAGTACTCAAAGAGAATAACTACGATCTTATTTGTGTAGGTGGCGGTATAATGAGCGCTACACTCGCTTTAATGTTGAAGTTAATAGATCCTAAAATCAAAATAATTATTTTTGAAAAGCTGGGCGAAGTATCTAAAGAAAGTTCTGGCGCGTGGAATAATGCCGGCACCGGGCATTCGGCACTTTGTGAACTTAATTATACCCCAGAAAATGCTGATGGTAGCATAGATATTAGTAAAGCAATCGAAATTTTTAGTCAGTTTGAAACCAGCAAACAATTTTGGGCTTACCTGGTAGACCAAAAGCTTATAAAAGATCCTGAAAACTTTATTCATTCAGTTCCACATCATAGCTGGGTGCAGGGAGATGATAATATCAATTTTCTTAAAAAACGATTTGAAATTCTTTCCCAAACACCCATGTTTGAGAAAATGAAATTTTCTGAAGATTCAGAGAAATTAAAAGAATGGATTCCCTTAATTACGAAAGGCCGTGAGAATGAGAAAATGGCTGCAACGCGAATGGAAATTGGCACTGAAGTTAATTTTGAAACACTCTCACAACAATATTTTAAAGTTCTGGAAGAACAATTTGATGTACCGGTTTTAAGAAATACCGATGTTTTAGATGTAGATCCCGATGAAACCCTGGAATGGACGGTAGAAGCTCAAAATCTAGATTCAGGTAAAGTTACATATTATGATGCCGAACATGTTTTTATAGGGGCCGGCGGCGGCGCATTGCCACTACTACAAAAAGTAGAAATAGAGGAAAAAGACGGGTATGGTGGATTCCCTGTAGATGGCCAGTGGCTGGTTTGCAAAAACCGGGAAGTTATAGACCAACATTGGGCTAAGGTTTACAGTAAAGCAGGACCAGATGCTCCCCCAATGTCTACTCCTCACCTTGATACGAGATATATTAATGGAAAGAAGGAATTACTTTTTGGGCCCTTTGCCGGTTTCACAACTAAATTCTTAAAAGAAGGTTCTAAATTAGATCTTCCAAAAAGTATAAATAAAGAAAATATTCCTTCTATGTGGGGAGTTTTTTGGCATAATTTACCGCTTACAAAATACCTGATGAAACAAGTCACTATGGATCATTCAGACCGAATGGAAGATCTTAGGGTTTTTATAAAAGACGCCAGGCCGGAAGACTGGGAATTAAAAGTAGCAGGAAAACGGGTTCAAATTATTAAAAAAGATGAAGAACAGGGTGGAATTCTGGAATTTGGAACCGATGTAGTTCACAGCAAAGATGGTTCTATTACCGCTTTACTGGGCGCCTCGCCGGGAGCTTCAGTAGCGGTTTCTATAATGCTGAATGTAATTAATATTGCTTTTCCTGAAAAAATAAAATCTAAAGAATGGGAGGAAAAACTTTCAAAAATGATTCCTTTCTGGAATAAAGAAATTGAAGAAAATATAAAAGAATTTAAAAAAGTACAGGCAAATTCTTCTAAAAAACTGGAGTTGGATGTTTTACATTAGATAGCTACAACAAGTTTAACCAGAATTTTCCAGTATAAACCAAGCTATATTAAAAGCCTGGCCACACGTCAAGCTGAACTTGTTTCAGCTTCTAACTTGTTTTGATAGCTGCAACTTAGATTCTAAAAATAAATTCAGGATGACGTTTAAAGGATTCCATAAAAAAACCTCTCAAAAAATTGAGAGGTTTTTAGAGCCGATGGAGGGACTCGAACCCACGACCTGCTGATTACAAATCAGCTGCTCTAGCCAGCTGAGCTACATCGGCAACTTAAATTTCTATAAAGCGTTTATTTTCGCGATTAAAGCTTCAGCTTTTGCTTCCAGCTCTTTTGATATCGCTTTAAAATGTTGCTTTTTATTCTCTACATCTTTTTGGTTGATCTTAGTGATCAACTCATCAAAATCTGCAATGGCTTCGTCTACAATCGCTTCAGTTTTAGATGCGTCATCAGGGTTAGCCATTTGATGTATGTATGCTGCATCAATAATGTCTCCCATTACGTAATTCACATCTCTTTTTAATAATCTCTTACTTGCCATATCACTTAAATTTCGGCTGCGAATTTAGGCTATTTTTCAATACAAATTACAGCAAGACTAAAATTATTTTTCCTGAATTTTCTTTAATGAATTAAGTGCCTCGGGAATATGCTGTGAAGCTCCCATACTATTAAATCTATGGATCAATCTTTTATTCTTATCAAAAACAAAAGTTTCCCTACCCGGAAGCAAGCCCAATAAACCTGCTTTTACCCCAAACGACTGTCTCGCTCGCTTTTCCTTATCAGAAAGTAACACAAACGGAAGTTGATGTTTAGTAGCAAATTTTTTATGAGAGTTTTCATTATCTGTACTTATCCCAATTACTTCTGCTCCCAAATCCTGAAATTCTTCATAATGATCTCTAAAACTACAGGCTTCTTTGGTACAACCGGGAGTAAAATCTTTTGGATAGAAAAAGATTACCAAAGCTTTATCTTCTACCCTGGAAAAATGGTAGTTTTCCCCGTCCTGATCTTTTAAAGTTAACCTCGGTAATTTATCTCCAATTTTAAGTGCCATCTATTCTCCTTTATAGGTTACGTAATTTCTTGGAGTTTCGTATAAAGTGATCTCCAAATCGAGCTCAGGTTTTAATTTCTCCCTTATTTTATTCCAAATTACTACCGCAATATTTTCAGCCGTAGGATTTAGATTGTTAAAAGGTGGCACCTCCTCGTTTAAGTTCTTATGGTCAAAAGGTACTTCAACTTCTTCATAAATAAGATCCTTAAGTCGTTTTAGATCCATTACAAAACCGGTTTCCGGGTCTATTTCACCGGTAACCTTTACAATTAGATCATAATTGTGCCCGTGATAATGCGGGTTACTGCATTTCCCAAAAACCTGGAGGTTCTTTTCATCACTCCAATCTTTGCGATATAACCTATGCGCCGCATTAAAATGAGCTTTTCTATGTACGCTTAATCTCATTTTTGAATACTTGAATAATATTTGTCAAAAATAATCTTGAACCATTCGGTATAAACACCGGGATTTACTTCCATATCAGATTTTATAGCATCCAGGCTCATCCATTTCCAACTGGCCACTTCATCGGGATTAGGGTTGGGATCATCTTCATAATTCCCAATCAAAATATAATCGAATTCGTGCTCTGTAAGTCCGTTATCAAAAGGCGCTTTATAAATAAAAGACATAATCTCTTTTAAATCTGTGCTAAAGCCCATTTCTTCCTGAAGCCTTCTTTTTCCCGCAGCAACATTACTCTCCCCTTCTCTTTGGTGGCTACAACAAGTGTTAGTCCATAATCCTGGAGAATGATATTTAGCATGTGCGCGTTGCTGGATCATTAACTCACCCTTTTCATTAAAAACAAAGACTGAAAATGCCCGATGAAGTAAAGCTTTTTCGTGAGCTTCTATCTTCTCCATCACACCAATTTGCTCGTCGTTTTCGTTTACTAATATTACTTTATCTGTTCCCATTTTTTTCTTTGAGTGCCAAATGTACGAAATGAAGCGGGGGTTTTACAAGTCTACATTTCCTAAAATTATGTTGAATTATTTACAAGTAAAATCCTTTAAAATTCATTCTTTGCGTAAATATCACAATCTATAGCCAGAATAAATTCTGATCTTCTATTTTCTTCGTGTCCGGTTTCAGTACAATTACTGTTATTTCCACAATTATTTAAAAGCTCTGTTTCACCATATCCTCTCCCCGTAATTCGGTCTTTAGAAATTCCTTTTTCGGTTAAATACTTAAATGTGGCTTCAACCCTTCTTTCCGAAAGTTGCATATTATAGCTATCATTTGCCCGGCTATCGGTATGCGACCTAATATCAAGCAATAATTCTGGGTGAGTTTTCATAAATGTCGCAATACTATCCAGGGCCTGGGTATCACTTTTTCTAATTTCGGCTTTATCCAAATCAAAATGAATAGGTTTTAGGCGCAATATTCCCGCAAGATCATCGCCTACTTTAGCATCCAACACCGGCCTACCTTCCAAATTTCCGAATTCCAGTACATTCTTTCTTCGTTTAATCTCTGTGGCATAAAAACTCCAGTTAAAGAAAGCCCGCAATGCTGCAATATTTGAAGATTCTTTTCCATAAATACTATGCCCTGCCTGGTACATAACCAATCCATTTTCTGGGTTTCCAAAAGCAGGACCATAAGCTGTAACTACCGCGGTATCTTCAGCTATCTCAGGAATATCTGGCGCATCTTCATCTATTACAATTTTCTTTGTTTCTTTTCGCCATCTGTTAATTTTCTTCGGAAGAAAAATTCTTTCAGAACCATTAAGATGTGCAGCATCTGGGCTGCCAATGTATTGCGCAACAGGATCTGCCGGTAGTAAGTTTAGATAAGGGGGCGTGCCGTGTCTATGCTTTTTATAGGGAATTAAACCTGCACTTTGAGCTCCGGGAAACCCGGAACTCAAAAAATTTAACTGAATAAATTCTGTGCTATCACTCTCTTTCAGCTTAATATTTCCGGTAAGATTTTCTAAAATACTTACGGCGTGACAACCGGCCCATATTGCACCTTTATATTTACTATTCCAATTATAAAGATTTTTATGGGTTGAAAAAGCAGGATCGGCATGGGGCATTACAAAAATATCATCACAAACTCCAAGATCTTCCGGAGACTTCCAGTTTTTACTACTATTCCCACCATAAGCTTCTTCAGGAATTGCCGCCGCTTTAAAAAACGGTACAGCTATATAACCATTTTCTCTATCCAGTGTCCATCTTGGAGCGACCGATAGGCTGGTAAAAACTGGCATGCGAATAGCTTCTTCTGAATAAATTCCCACAATTCCTTTCTTTTCCCAGGCTGCAATTAAGTTTCTAATATCTTCTGTGATATAAGAAACCGGAATAATAAAAGCACTCCCTTTAAAATCAGTATCCTTATAAGTAAAATCTACCCCGTCTTTTTCTTTCTGGGGGTTAATGATCCATTTTACTTCAATTTTTTCATTTTTAAGCAAGTTATAGAGCAATCCATAAGCCTGCAAAGAATTCTCTTCGGTTTGGGGTTTTGAGCCCATATTTATCACATATGCACCAGGAGCTATTACCTGTTCAGTTCCCTGCCCAAAGCAATGGTAGCCCAGAAATAGCAAACTCAAAAAAACTATTAATCTTATAAAATACTGCCCCATAATTGTAAAATTACTGAATGTTTTTAAAGTCGTAAGTTTTTAATAGATTTTTACTGAAATGCTGAAGGCGCTTCCCCAAAGGAGTAGATAATTTATCCTTAAATTTCTTCAAAATAATAGTACTTTTGCTGCTCTAAATTTTATAGATGAAAAGTTTTCAAAAAGAACTAAAACGAAGAAGAACTTTTGGGATTATTTCTCACCCCGATGCCGGTAAAACCACGCTTACTGAGAAATTGCTACTTTTTGGTGGTGCTATCCAGGAAGCCGGGGCGGTAAAATCTAACAAGATTAAAAAAGGCGCTACAAGTGACTTTATGGAGATTGAACGCCAAAGGGGAATTTCGGTAGCGACTTCGGTTTTAGCTTTTGAATATAAAGATATTAAAATCAATATCCTGGATACTCCGGGCCACAAGGATTTTGCTGAAGATACTTTTAGAACCTTAACGGCTGTAGATAGCGTTATTGTGGTAATAGATGTTGCAAAAGGTGTAGAGGAACAAACTGAAAAACTGGTTGAAGTTTGTAGGATGCGAAACATCCCGATGATTGTTTTTATCAATAAAATGGACCGGGAAGGGAAAGATGCCTTTGAATTACTGGATGAAATTGAACAAAAATTAAATCTAACTGTAACTCCTTTAAGCTACCCAATTGGAATGGGTTACGACTTTAAAGGAATCTATAATATTTGGGAGAAAAATGTAAACTTGTTTACCGGTGATCCTAAAAAAGATATTGAAGATACTATTGAAATCTCTGATTTATCATCAAAAGAATTAGACGAACTTATAGGAAACAAAGCAGCCGATAATTTAAGAGAAGAACTGGAACTTGCCCAGGGTGTTTACCCTGAATTCGATAAAGAAGCTTATCTGGAAGGCCGATTACAACCCGTGTTTTTTGGTTCTGCTTTAAATAATTTTGGAGTTCGTGAATTGTTAGATTGCTTTATTAACATCGCTCCAACTCCAAGACCAAAAGAAAGTGAAGAACGCCTGGTAAAACCAGACGAAGATAAATTTACCGGTTTTGTGTTTAAGATTCACGCGAATATGGATCCTAAACACCGTGACAGGCTGGCTTTTGTAAAGATCGTTTCCGGAAAGTTTGAAAGAAATAAAGCTTATTTGCACGTAAGGCATAATAAAAATCTTAAGTTTTCCAGCCCAAACGCCTTTTTTGCTGAAAAGAAAGAAATTGTAGATGTTTCTTATCCCGGTGATATTGTAGGCTTACACGATACCGGAAATTTCAAAATTGGTGATACACTTACCGAAGGTGAAAATTTAAATTACCGCGGAATTCCAAGTTTCTCTCCAGAACATTTTAGATATATCAACAACGCCGACCCAATGAAATCCAAACAGCTCGCTAAAGGAGTTGACCAGTTGATGGATGAAGGTGTAGCGCAGCTTTTTACATTAGAACTCAACGGAAGAAAGATTATTGGAACAGTGGGAGCGCTTCAGTTTGAGGTTATTCAATATAGATTGGAACACGAGTATGGCGCCAAATGTACCTACGAAAATCTAAACGTTTACAAAGCAACCTGGGTTGAAGCCGAAGATGAAAAAAGCGAAGAATTTAAAGATTTTAAGCGTTTAAAAGCTAAATTCCTTGCGAAGGATAAAAAGGGACAATTGGTATTCTTAGCAGATTCCCAATTTTCATTACAAATGACGCAGGACAAGTATCGTTCAATTAAATTCCATTTTACTTCAGAATTTTAAGTTTCTGATTCTAAACCAGTAATGCTTAGATTGAAAGAAACCTATTAGTACGCTGTGTTTAATAGGACTTAATTTCATATATTTTCAGCATAATTAAGGTTTATGAATCAATTAGATGAATTTGTCTCCCAATTTGCTTCGGCGGTTTGGGGACTTCCTTTGGTAATTTTATTAATTGGCGGCGGACTTTATCTGCTTATTTTATCTAATTTTCTTCCCTTTCGATATTTAGGACATTCCTTAGACCTTTTACGGGGAAAATATAATAACCCTAATGATCCCGGGGAAATCAATCATTTCCAATCACTTTCAACTGCCCTCTCCTCTACCGTAGGAATGGGAAATATTGCCGGCGTAGCCGTGGCTATCGCTTTAGGTGGCCCAGGAGCTATTTTTTGGCTTTGGGTAAGTGCGGTTGTTGGTATGGCGACTAAATTTTTTACCAACACCCTGGCGGTTATGTACAGAGGTAAAGATACGCAGGGAAATATCCAGGGTGGCGTGATGTATTTTATTGAAGAAGGTCTTGGAAAGAAATGGAAGTTTATGGCCATCTTTTTTAGTGTTGCTGGCCTTATTGGAGCATTACCGGTTTTCAATGTAAACCAGCTTACGCAGGCTATTAATTTTATTCTTTTAGAACCTAATAATATTCCCACCGGTTTTGGTACAAACCTTATTATCGGGATTATTTTAGTCATCCTTACTTCAGTGGTAATTCTTGGTGGATTACAGCGAATTAGCAAAACTGTTTCAAGATTGGTACCTGCAATGGTAGCCCTCTATTTTGTTTCGGTAATTATTATATTAATCGTTAATTACGATGTTGTTCCCTATTATTTCTCTACTATTTTCACTGATGCTTTTGCTGCCGAAAATTATAAAGGGGAACCTATGCTTGGCGGCGTTCTTGGAGGCTTAATAATCCTTGGAGTAAGAAGAGGTGCTTTTTCTAATGAAGCAGGGATAGGAACCGCCACAATGGCTCACGGAGCGAGTAAAACCTCTGAACCTGTGCGAGAAGGATTAGTAGCAATGTTGGGGCCGGCAATTGATACGCTGGTGGTTTGTACACTTACTGCCCTATGTATCCTGGTAACGGGAATTTGGCAGACTACAGATGTAAATGGTGTAAGCCTTACCGCAGCCGCTTTTGAAGATTCTATTCCTTATGTGGGAGATTACCTGCTATTACTTTGTATAGCCGCTTTTAGTATTTCCTCTTTGTTCTCCTTCTCTTACTACGGAACAAAATGTCTTTCTTACCTGGCAGGGGCAGAAAACAAACATTATTACAACTATTTTTATATTATTAGTATCCTCTTAGGTGCAACTACTTCTTTAAGTATGATGATTAATTTAATTGATGGCTTTTTCGCTTTAATGGCAATACCAACGATGATCTCTACTTTAATCCTTGCGCCAAAAGTGATGAAAGCTGCGCGAATTTATTTTAAGAAATATAAAGATTAGGGTATACTACGCTAAATTATTTTTCTCATTTTCAACAACATGAAAAACTTCAAGTTTCTTATCGGTTAACTTTTCTAGTAAGTCGCCTTTTCTTAAAGTTCCCCATATTTCGAGTTCGGGATCACTATGTGTGGTGATAATTAATTGAATTTTGTTCTTCTTATTATTGATTTCCAGCTTTTCTACATTTTGATAATGGCTTCTATCCAAACCATCAGCAACTCTAAGTATTGCTGAAAGTTTCTTTACCCGCTTTCGAGTTTTTTTATTTAATTGTTTATAATGCTCGTGGCGCTTAGCTGGTGTTGATTTTCTATGATACCTGGCAACATTTGCCATAATATTTATCTCATCTTCTTTAAAACCCAGTAAATCTGAATACCGAATAAGATACAAAGCGTGTTTATGATGTTTCCTATAAGAAATATAATATCCAATATCGTGCATTAAACTCGCATACTCCAGCAATTCCCTGTCTGATTCTTTTAATTTTAATTCTTCTTTAAATTCATCAAAAAGCTGCAATGCAAAATTTGAAACATGCCGGGAATGCTTCTCAGGCCAGTTACATTTTCTTAATAGTTCGTAAATACTTCTGCGCCTCGGATCTTTAAAACTAGCTACAAGATCAAGGTTAAGTTGCTCCTTTTGATTGTTGATGTAGTTTAAGATCATACCTTCCCGAAGTGCACCTTCAGAAATTTTAATATTTTCGATCTTAAATTTATCTACCAGAAATTTCAATAAAACCATTCCGGGGTTTATAATATCCACCCTTTTTTCTTCCAGGCCTTTTTCTTTAAGACGATCTTTTTTATTCAGTTTAATAAAATCCTTATATAAATCTTTAAAGTCGGCTGCGCTAAATTCCAGTTCGTTAAGGCTTCTTTTGGCAGTAATAGAATTTCTATTTGCTACCATTTCGCCAATATTCTCCATAGTTCCCGAAGACCCAATAATAGTCTTTACTTTATGTTTTTTGGCCAATTTCAACACTTCAGCAAGTTCTTTGGCAAAATGCTTTTGTAGCTTTTTAACGTCTTTTTCTTCTATAGGATCTGAATCTACAAACGCAGCGGCCATTCTTGCCACACCCAGTTTTAAACTATTATAATAAATAAATTCTTTTTGGTTACCAATAATAAATTCAACGCTACCACCGCCAATATCGGCCATAAGCACCATTTCATCTTCTAAAACAATGCTATGTCTAATGGCCAGCCCAATCATTTCGGCTTCCATTTTTCCGGAAATTGCTCTCACTCTTATCCCTACATTTTCTCCCACTTCTTTAATAAAATCGCCTCCATTTTTTGCCTCCCGAATAGCACTGGTGGCAAAAGCGAGAATATTTTCAACTTTATGGCTATCGCATAAAAATTTTATTCGTTTAAGCGCTTCAAGGCCGCGGTCCATAGCCTCCCGGCTTAATTTATCTTCCAGGCCTTTTTCTGCAAGAATAACCATCTCCTTTAGTTTATTTACCGTACGAAAACTACCATCGGGATAAATATCTACCAATACAGCGTGGAATGAATTGGTACCAAGATCTATTGCCGCAATGCGTTTTTTGGGTTTGGAACTGGAAGCTTTTTTGGCCATTGTACGATATTTTAAACTGAAGAATTATTCTAAGTTGTTATACTTCTAAATTAGGCAATATTTATTAAAATTGTTTTTCCTGGTTTTTGTGTAAAAGAAAACCCACAGAATTTATAACTCTGTGGGTTCAAAAAAATATATTTTAGGCTGAATTATGCCTGACCGGTTGGACCAAAGTTTAATGGCATTGGTGCTTTTTCATAATCCCGAATTTCGCCGTGCGCTTTTTCAAAACGCTGAATATTATCGTTTAAAGCTTTCAATAATCGCTTTGCGTGCTGTGGCGTTAAAATAATTCTTGATTTCACTTTACTCTTAGGCCTTCCCGGCATAATATTCACAAAATCTACCACAAATTCTGAAACCGAATGATTAATAATAGCCAGGTTGGAATACGTTCCTTCAGCTACAGCTTCATCAAGTTCTATGTTTATTTGACCTTTTTTAGGTTTCTTTTTTTCTTCACTCATAATATAATTGAATTTTATTTAAAAGAGTCCGAAGCAATCTTCGGAACGCTCTATTTATCGCGTAATATAAAAGTACAAAAAATCCCGACTATAGGTCGGGATTCCTTATTTTATAAAAAGAAAAGAGTCGCGTTTGCGACTCTTTTTATAGGCATTAGTTATAATTAACTTCTTGCTTGTGTTCCATCATTTCGTCAAATTCTTCTTTAGAACCAACGATAATGCTATCGTACTTACGCATACCTGTACCTGCAGGAATTCTATGTCCTACAATTACATTTTCTTTCAATCCTTCAAGCTTATCGATCTTACCGCTTACGGCAGCCTCGTTTAATACTTTGGTAGTTTCCTGGAAGGAAGCCGCAGAGATAAACGATTTTGTTTGTAGCGATGCTCGAGTAATACCCTGAAGAACCGGTGTAGCGGTTGCCGCTGTTACGTCTCTTGCAGTTGCAAGGTTTTTGTCTTCACGTCTTAACAATGAATTCTCATCTCTAAGCTCTCTTGGTGAAACGATTTGTCCTGGTCTTAAATTTTCTGAATCTCCAGCATCTTCAACCACTTTCATTCCGAAAACTTTATCATTCTCCTCAATGAAATCTGATTTATGAACAAGTTGGTTTTCTAAGAAAATAGTATCTCCCGGATCCTGAATTCTAACCTTACGCATCATTTGTCTTACAACAACCTCAAAGTGCTTATCATTAATTTTCACACCCTGTAGTCGGTAAACTTCCTGAACTTCGTTAACAAGATACTGTTGTACCGCGTTTGGTCCTTTGATATTAAGAATATCTTCTGGAGTAACAGAACCATCAGAAAGTGGCATACCTGCACGAACATAATCGTTTTCCTGAACAAGAATCTGGTTAGATAACTTCACTAAGTATTTCTTAACCTCACCTAATTTAGACTCTACGATAATCTCGCGGTTACCTCTTTTGATTTTTCCGAAGGAAACAACACCATCAATCTCACTAACAACTGCTGGGTTAGATGGGTTACGAGCCTCAAACAACTCGGTTACCCTTGGAAGACCACCGGTAATATCCCCTGCTTTAGATGATTTACGCGGAATCTTAACCAAAATCTTACCAACACTTATCTTTTCTTCATTGTCTACCATAAGGTGGGCACCAACCGGAAGGTTATAAGAACGAATTACTTCGTCCTTTTTACCTAAAATATGTAAAGTTGGAATAAGCTTTTTGTTACGAGATTCAGAAATTACTTTTTCCTGGAATCCTGTTTGCTCATCTATCTCTACCTGGTAAGTTACACCCTGCTCAACGTTTTCATATTTAATTTTACCGGCAAATTCTGAAATAATAACTCCGTTATATGGATCCCACTGGCAAACTACATCGCCTTTAGAAACTTCAGCACCGTTATCTATAAAGATTTGAGAACCATAAGGAATGTTATTATTACTCAATACCACTCCGGTTTTCTTATCTTTTACTTTAAGCTCAGCAGTTCGTGAAATCACAATTTCAGACTGGCTACCATCTGGAGCTTCTCCTTTTACAACTTTAAGGTCTTCAATTTCGGCAATACCGTCAAATTTAACCTCTAGTTTATTATCTTCTGAAATGTTACCTGCAATACCTCCCACGTGGAATGTACGTAGTGTTAACTGTGTACCTGGCTCTCCAATAGATTGCGCAGCAACAACACCTACAGCTTCACCTCTTTGTACCAGTTTATTGGTAGAAAGGTTTCTTCCGTAACATTTTACACAAATTCCTTTTTTAGCTTCACAGGTTAATGGAGATCTTACTTCTACGCTTTCTATTGGAGCGTTTTCAATTTTTGTAACAATTTCTGAAGTAATTTCTTCGCCTGAGGCTACTAAAAGTTCATTATTAGAAGGATTAAGAACATCGTGAAGAGAAATACGTCCTAAAATACGTTCTCCAAGAGATTCTACAATTTCTTCGTTCTTTTTAAGTGGTCTAACTTCTACTCCTCTTAAAGTTCCGCAATCTTCTTCATTTACAATAACATCTTGCGAAACATCTACCAGTCTACGGGTTAAGTAACCAGCATCGGCAGTTTTAAGTGCGGTATCGGCAAGTCCTTTACGTGCACCGTGAGTAGAGATAAAGTATTCAAGAATTGAAAGACCTTCTTTAAAGTTAGAAAGAATTGGGTTTTCAATAATTTCACCTCCACCAGAGTTAGATTTCTTAGGCTTGGCCATAAGACCACGCATACCGGTTAACTGACGAATCTGTTCTTTAGATCCACGAGCACCAGAATCAAGCATCATAAACACAGAGTTGAAACCTTGCTTATCTTCACGAATACGTTTCATAGCCAATTCGGTTAGACCGGCATTGGTAGACGTCCAGATATCAATTACCTGGTTATAACGCTCGTTATTAGTAATAAGACCCATATTATAGTTTCCTACAATACCTTCAACCTGCTCGTTAGCTTCATCAATCATAGTTTGCTTCTCTTCAGGGATAATAATATCACCTAAACTGAAGGAAAGTCCACCACGGAAAGCGTATCCATAACCCATTTCCTTAATAGCATCAAGGAATTCACCTGTAGCAGGAACACTGGTTTTAGCTAATACATCACCAATAATATCCCTAAGGTTTTTCTTGGTTAATACTGTATTCACATATCCAACTTCTTCTGGTACAGCCTGGTTAAATAATACTCTACCAACTGTAGTTTCTATAATTTGGTAAGTTAACTCACCTACTTCATTAAAATCTTTAGCGCGAATCTTGATTTCGGCATTAAGATCTACTCTCTTCTGGTTGTAAGCGATTACCACTTCTTCATCTGAATAGAAAGTAAGTCCTTCTCCCTTAACCTTAACCTCGTCTGTAGATTTTCTAGACTTGGTCATATAATAAAGACCAAGAATCATATCCTGAGACGGTACTGTAATTGGCGAACCATTTGCAGGGTTAAGGATATTATGAGAAGCAAGCATTAATAACTGAGCTTCTAAAATAGCCTCTGGCCCAAGCGGTAAGTGAACCGCCATCTGGTCACCATCAAAGTCGGCGTTGAATGCCGTACAGGCTAATGGGTGTAATTGTATCGCTTTACCTTCAATAAGTTTTGGCTGGAAAGCCTGGATACCTAAACGGTGAAGCGTAGGAGCACGGTTAAGTAATACCGGGTGTCCTTTAAGAACGTTCTCAAGGATATCCCAAACTACCGGCTCTTTCTTATCTATTATTTTCTTGGCAGATTTTACTGTTTTTACAATCCCTCTTTCAATTAGTTTTCTAATTACGAAAGGCTTGTAAAGTTCAGCCGCCATATTCTTTGGAAGACCACACTCGTGCATCTTCAACTCAGGTCCTACAACAATTACCGAACGTGCTGAATAATCTACACGTTTACCAAGTAAGTTTTGACGGAAACGCCCCTGCTTACCTTTAAGGGAATCTGAAAGCGATTTTAACGGACGGTTAGAGTCAGTTTTTACCGCTGAAGATTTTCTTGTGTTGTCAAACAATGAATCTACAGATTCCTGAAGCATACGTTTTTCATTACGTAAAATCACTTCAGGAGCTTTGATCTCCATTAATCTTTTTAGACGGTTGTTACGAATAATAACCCTTCTATAAAGATCATTTAAATCTGAAGTCGCGAAACGTCCACCATCTAATGGCACAAGAGGTCGTAATTCTGGTGGAATTACAGGAACCACTTTCATAATCATCCATTCTGGAAGATTCTCGCGATTGTTATTGGCATCACGGAAGGCTTCTACAACCTGAAGACGCTTAAGCGCTTCAGTTTTACGTTGTTTTGAAGTTTCGTTATTTGCTTTGTGTCTTAACTCGTAAGACAGTTCGTTAAGATCTATCCTTCTAAGTATTTCAATAAGACATTCGGCTCCCATTTTAGCGATAAACTTATTTGGGTCGCTGTCCTCTAAATACATATTTTCCTGCGGAAGGCTATCTAAAACGTTTAGATATTCTTCTTCAGTAAGAAAATCCATTTTCTTTAATGGTTCACCTTCTTCGTTTTTAGCAATACCGGCTTGAATTACTACGTAACGCTCGTAGTAAATGATCATGTCTAATTTCTTAGATGGAAGACCAAGCAAGTATCCAATTTTATTAGGTAAAGAACGGAAATACCAGATATGTGCTACAGGAACTACCAAATTAATGTGCCCAACACGGTCTCTACGTACTTGTTTTTCGGTTACTTCTACCCCACAACGGTCACAAACAATTCCTTTGTAACGTATTCTTTTATATTTACCGCAGGCACATTCGTAATCCTTTACAGGACCAAAAATACGCTCACAAAACAAACCGTCACGTTCGGGTTTGTGCGTACGATAATTGATAGTTTCCGGTTTTAGAACTTCACCACGAGATTCTGCGAGGATAGATTCCGGGGAAGCCAAACCGATAGAGATTTTATCAAATCTCTTTACTGTATTCTTATCATTATTTCTAGCCATAATAACTCTGCTGCTATAATTATTGTGAAAAATCTGTTTTTGGGGCGCCGTAACGCCCCTTTAAAACAGTATTTTATTCTTCTAATTTAATATCCAAACCAAGACCTTTCAATTCGTGCATAAGTACGTTGAAAGATTCCGGCAGGCCGGGTTCTGGCATAGGCTCTCCTTTTACGATAGACTCGTAAGTTTTAGCCCTTCCTATCACATCATCTGACTTCACTGTTAAGATTTCACGCAGGGTGCTTGATGCTCCATAAGCCTCAAGTGCCCAAACCTCCATCTCACCAAAACGCTGTCCACCAAATTGTGCTTTACCACCAAGTGGTTGCTGTGTAATAAGCGAGTATGGTCCAATAGATCTGGCGTGCATCTTATCTTCAATCATATGTCCTAGTTTCAACATATAGATTACCCCTACAGTTGCAGGTTGGTCAAAACGATCTCCTGTTCCACCATCGTAAAGGTAGGTGTGCCCATATCTTGGAATTCCGGCTTCATCAGTAAGCTCATTAATCTGGTCTATGGTAGCTCCATCAAAAATTGGAGTTGCATATTTATTACCAAGCTTTTGTCCTGCCCATCCAAGTACAGTTTCGTAAATCTGACCAATGTTCATACGTGAAGGTACCCCAAGTGGGTTCAACACGATATCAACCGGTGTACCATCATCAAGGAATGGCATATCTTCCTGGCGAACTATTCTTGCAACAATACCTTTGTTACCGTGACGTCCAGCCATTTTATCACCTACCTTTAGTTTACGTTTCTTAGCGATGTAAACTTTAGCAAGTTTAAGGATACCAGAAGGAAGCTCATCTCCTACAGAAATTGTAAACTTCTCTCTTCTCAAGTTACCCTGAAGATCGTTTTCCTTAATCTTATAGTTGTGAATAAGATCTGCTACTAAAGTGTTCAAGTGATCATCTGTAGTCCAGGTACCGTGAGTTAAGTGAGTATAATCGTCTACTGCATTAAGCATTTTCAACGTATACTTCTTACCTTTTGGCATTACCTCTTCTCCAAGATCATTTTGAACTCCCTGTGCAGTTTTTCCGCCTATAATAGCGAATAACTTATCTACAAGTTCAGCTTTTAAATTGGCGAATTTAGCGTCGTACTTTTTCTCAAGCGCTGCAACATCTTCTTTATCCTGAGCTCTTTTACGCTTATCTTTAATAGCACGGGCAAAGAGTTTCTTCTCTATTACCACACCATTTAAAGATGGAGAAGCTTTAAGCGATGCATCTTTTACATCACCGGCTTTATCTCCAAAGATAGCACGAAGTAATTTTTCTTCTGGTGTTGGATCACTTTCTCCTTTTGGAGTAATTTTACCAATAAGAATATCGCCAGGTTTAACCTCTGCACCAATTCTAATCATTCCGTGTTCATCAAGGTCTTTAGTGGCCTCTTCTGAAACGTTAGGAATATCGTTGGTTAATTCTTCGTTACCTAATTTTGTATCACGAACTTCAAGTGAGTATTCATCAATATGGATAGAAGTAAAGATATCTTCTCTAACCACTTTTTCTGAAATTACAATCGCATCCTCAAAGTTGTAACCTTTCCAGGGCATAAAGGCAACCTTCATATTTCTACCTAAAGCAAGTTCCCCAGCTTCTGTAGCGTAACCCTGACATAAAACCTGACCTTTAGTTACTCTATCTCCTACCCTAACAATTGGCTTAAGGTTAATAGAAGAACCCTGGTTGGTTTTACGGAACTTAATAAGATCGTAAGACTTTGAATCGCTATCAAAGCTCACCATACGTTCTTCTTCAGTTCTATCGTATTTTATTATAATTTTCTTAGCGTCTACATATTCTACTTCACCTTCTCCTTCAGCATTAATCAATACACGAGAATCTGTAGCAACCTGGCGTTCCAATCCGGTTCCAACAATTGGAGAATCGGCTTGTAACAATGGTAATGCCTGGCGCATCATGTTAGATCCCATTAACGCACGGTTCGCATCATCATGTTCAAGGAACGGAATTAACGAAGCCGAGATAGAAGAAATCTGGTTTGGTGCAACATCGGTATAATGAACCTCTTTTGGGTCTACTACCGGGAAGTCACCTTCCATACGGGCAATTACTCTTTCAGAATCTATAGTTCCATCTTCTTTAAGTGGAATGTTAGCCTGGGCAATTTTCTTGTCCTCTTCCTCTTCTGCACTTAAATAAATAGGTTCTTCTGAAAAATCTAATTTTCCATTTTCAACTTTACGGTATGGCGTTTCAATGAAGCCCATTCCATTCACCTTAGCATATACTGAAAGTGAAGAAATAAGTCCAATGTTTGGACCTTCAGGAGTTTCAATTGGGCAAAGTCTTCCGTAGTGAGTATAGTGAACATCACGTACCTCAAACCCTGCTCTTTCTCTAGATAAACCACCTGGCCCTAATGCTGAAAGTCTACGCTTGTGCGTAATTTCTGCAAGCGGGTTGGTTTGATCCATAAATTGAGATAACTGGTTGGTACCAAAGAAAGAGTTGATCACAGAAGATAATGTCTTCGCATTAATCAAATCTATCGGGGTAAACACCTCGTTGTCACGAACGTTCATTCTTTCACGAATGGTACGTGCCATACGAGCAAGACCAACTCCAAACTGTTGAGATAATTGCTCACCTACAGTTCTAACACGACGGTTAGATAAGTGGTCAATATCATCAATCTCAGCTTTAGAATTAATAAGCTCGATTAAATATTTAATTATGGTAATAATGTCTTCTTTGGTAAGCACTTGCTTATCCATAGCAACATCAAGACCTAATTTTTTGTTCATTCTATATCGACCAACTTCTCCAAGGCTGTAACGCTGATCTGAGAAGAATAATTTATCGATAATTCCACGTGCAGTTTCCTCATCTGGCGGTTCTGCATTACGTAATTGACGATAAATATGTTCTACCGCTTCCTTTTCAGAGTTGGTAGGGTCTTTTTGTAATGTATTATGAATAATAGCATAATCTCCGGTAGAGTTATCTTCTTTGTGAAGAAGAATAGTTTTACTTCCGGTTTCAAGAATTTCTTCTATATGCTCTTTTTCAAGTTCTGTATCACGATCTAAAACGATCTCATTACGTTCTATTGAAACTACCTCTCCTGTATCTTCATCTACAAAATCTTCATACCAGGTATTCAATACACGGGCCGCAAGTTTACGACCTAATACTTTTTTAAGTCCTGTTTTTGAAACTTTTACCTCTTCTGCAAGGTCAAATATTTCTAAAATATCTTTATCGCGCTCAAAACCTATGGCACGGAAAAGTGTGGTAACAGGTAATTTTTTCTTTCTATCGATATACGCGTACATAACGCTGTTGATATCGGTAGCAAATTCTATCCATGATCCTTTAAAAGGAATTACACGGGCAGAATAAAGTTTTGTTCCATTTGCGTGGAACGATTGTCCAAAGAAAACTCCTGGTGAACGGTGAAGCTGAGAAACTACCACACGTTCTGCCCCGTTGATACAAAAAGTACCACTTGGAGTCATATAAGGTATAGTTCCTAAGTAAACGTCCTGTACGATGGTTTCAAAATCTTCGTGTTCAGGGTCGGTACAATATAGTTTTAATCTTGCTTTAAGAGGCACACTATATGTTAAACCACGCTCTATACACTCCTGAATGGAATATCTTGGCGGGTCCACAAAATAATCTAAAAATTCTAGTACAAATTGGTTACGGGTGTCCGTAATTGGGAAGTTTTCCAGGAAGGTATTATAGAGACCTTCATTTCCCCGCTCTTCTGATTTGGTTTCTAGTTGAAAGAAATCCTGAAAAGACTTGATCTGGATATCCAGGAAGTCCGGGTAATCAGGTCTGTTCTTTACAGAAGAGAAACTCACTCTTTCAGTTTGCTTTGCTAACATCAATGGACGGATTATAATTTATAAAAAAACGGGCGCGCAAGGAGTTAATCCCCTATATACGCAAAAGGGTTTAGACCTTCAGGAACGAATTCCTGAGGTCTAAACCTAAATAATATTGCTGCTGGCAAGCTTATTTAAGCTCAACCTCAGCTCCTGCTTCTTCTAGCTGTGCTTTAAGTGCTTCTGCTTCGTCTTTAGCTACTCCTTCTTTAACTGGAGCTGGTGCGCCATCTACTAATGCTTTAGCATCTTTAAGACCAAGACCTGTAAGTTCTTTTACAAGTTTAACAACTGCTAGTTTAGATCCACCTGGAGCCTTAAGAATTACGTCAAATTCAGACTGTTCTTCAGCTTCTTCACCACCACCAGCAGCACCGCCACCAGCAACAGCTACTGCAGCAGCTGCAGGCTCTATACCATATTCTTCTTTTAAAATATCAGCTAACTCGTTTACTTCTTTTACGGTTAAGTTAACCAATTGTTCTGCGAATTCTTTTAAATCTGCCATTTTCTATCGTTTTTAAAAAGTTCTTTAATTTATATTTGTTAAAAAGTGCGTACTAATTTATCCTTCCTTTTCTGAAAGTGTCTTAAGGATTCCAGAGATTTTACCGCCACCAGACTTCAGTGCTGAAATAACATTCTTAGCAGGTGATTGTAATAGTCCAACGATATCTCCAATAACCTCTTCTTTAGACTTGATATTTACAAGTGCGTCAAGGTATTCATCTCCTACATAAACAGCTTCTTCAACAAAAGCTCCTTTAAGAAGTGGTTTTTCGTTTTTCTTTCTGAATTCTTTAATTACTTTGGCCGGTGCATTACCGGTTTCAGAAAACATTATGGAAGTGTTGCCTTTTAATACTGAAGGAAGGTCTCCAAATTCTTTATCTGAAGCTTCCATAGCTTTAGCAAGCAACGTATTTTTAACTACAGCCAGCTTTACGTTAGCTTTAAAACAAGCTCTACGCAAGTTTGAAGTTGTTCCGGCATCAAGGCCAGATATATCTGCTAAATAAACCACAGAATTATCTGTTAACTGGGCAGTTAAATCTTCAATTACTATTGATTTTTCTTCTCTTGTCATAATCTATACTATTATTGCTCAGTGAACCTTTTAGTATCAACCTGAACGCTCGGGCTCATTGTAGAAGACATATGTATACTCTTAATATACACACCCTTAGATGCCTGAGGTTTCAACTTCACTAAAGTAGTTAATAATTCTCTCGCGTTTCCAGCAATTTTTTCAGCTTCAAAAGATGCTTTTCCAATCCCAGCGTGAACAATACCGGTTTTATCAACTTTAAAGTCAATTTTACCAGCTTTAACATCAGATACTGCTTTTGCAACATCCATAGTTACTGTTCCTGTTTTTGGGTTAGGCATTAATCCTCTTGGTCCAAGTACTCGTCCCAAAGGCCCTAATTTACCCATTACGCTAGGCATAGTGATAATTACATCAACATCTGTCCATCCACCTTTTATTTTGTCAAGATATTCATCAAGACCAACATAATCGGCTCCGGCTTCTTTAGCCTCTTCTTCCTTATCTGGAGTAACTAACGCAAGTACTTTTACATCTTTACCTGTACCGTGTGGAAGGGTAACAACACCTCTTACCATTTGGTTGGCTTTTCTTGGATCTACATTCAAACGAACCGCTAAATCCACAGATGCATCGAAGTTTTCGTTAGCAACTTCTTTAATTAAAGCTGAAGCTTCTGCAACCGAGTAAGCTTTATTGCTCTCGATCTTAGATTGGGCTTCCTTTTGCTTTTTAGTTAATTTTGCCATTTTTAATTTCTTTTTGGATTAAAACGGTGCATCACCTTTTACAGTTATTCCCATTGAACGAGCTGTTCCAGCAACCATTTTCATTGCAGATTCTACGGTGAAGGCATTTAAATCCTGCATCTTATCTTCTGCAATAGTTCTAACCTGATCCCAAGAAACACTTGCTATTTTCTTTCTGTTTGGTTCTCCTGAACCTTTTTTGTTCTTAGATGCTTCCAACAATTGTACTGCAGCTGGAGGAGTTTTAATCACAAAGTCAAAAGACTTATCTGAATAAACCGTAATCGCAACCGGCAATACTTTACCTTGTTTATCCTGGGTTCTACCATTGAATTGCTTACAGAATTCCATGATGTTTACCCCGGCAGCACCCAAAGCAGGTCCAACTGGTGGTGATGGGTTAGCAGCACCTCCGCGAACTTGTAGTTTTACAACTTTACTTACTTCTTTTGCCATTTTCTTAATTTTTAAGGTGATAGTTTGTTAGAGTGGAAGCTTTAAAAAACCATCAAAAAATATGTAACTAAAATCTTTATACTTTTTCTACTTGCATATAGCTTAATTCCAATGGTGTTTTTCTTCCGAAAATCTTAACCATTACCTCAAGCTTACGCTTTTCTTCATTTATCTTTTCTACTGTACCATTAAAGCCATTAAACGGACCGTCTATAACTTTTATGGTTTCTCCAATAGTAAAAGGTATTGCTACGTTATCGGTTTTTACTGAAAGTTCATCTACTTTACCAAGCATTCTGTTAACTTCAGATTTTCTAAGCGGAACAGGATCTCCTCCTTTTGTTTCGCCTAAAAACCCAATAACGCCATTAATATTTTTAATCACGTGTGGCATTTCACCTTCAAGACTAGCCTGAATCATTACATACCCAGGAAAATAAACACGTTCTTTGTTTACTTTCTTACCATTTCTAATTTGGATAACTTTTTCGGTAGGAACTAAAACCTGATCAAGATAATCTTCCATCCCAAGATGGTTAACCTCTTTCTCAATATAGTCTTTAACCTTGTTTTCCTGACCGCTAACGGCACGAACTACATACCACTTTTTTTCCTTTCCTTCTGCCATCCTACTATCTTTAAGATTTAATCCATTTGAAATATTCTTCGATAGCCGAACTAAATACGGTATCTACACCCCAAATAGCCAGTGAAAAAATAATAGAAAAAACGGCTACAAGGATGGTTAGCCTCTGTGCTTCGGGCCAGCTTGTCCAGGTAACGTGGTTTTTTAATTCGTTATAAGATTCTGATATATAATTGCCAATTCCTGCCATGTGATTCTTAAGGTATTTGCACGGGTTGAGAGGCTCGAACTCCCGACACCTGGTTTTGGAGACCAGTGCTCTACCAACTGAGCTAAACCCGTAAATATAATATAAATGAAGGTTTCCCGCCCGAGCGGGAAACCTTTTTATATTTAAACTGTAATTAGTCTAAAATTTCAGTAACCTGTCCAGCACCTACAGTTCTACCACCCTCACGGATAGCGAAACGTAGACCAACATTCATTGCAATAGTCTGGATAAGCTCTACAGTAATTGTAAGGTTATCACCAGGCATTACCATTTCAACTCCATCAGGAAGGTTAATTGTTCCTGTAACATCAGTTGTACGTACGTAGAACTGAGGACGGTAGTTGTTGTGGAATGGAGTGTGACGTCCACCTTCTTCTTTTTTAAGGATATAAACCTCTGCTTTAAACTTAGCGTGAGGAGTTACAGATCCAGGCTTGGTAATTACCATACCTCTTGAGATCTGAGACTTTTCAATACCTCTTAATAAGATACCAACGTTATCTCCAGCTTCACCTCTATCAAGAATCTTACGGAACATCTCAACACCAGTAATAGTAGAAGTAAGTTTTTCAGCTCCCATACCAATAATCTCTACAGGATCTCCAGTGTTTGCAACACCAGTCTCAATACGACCAGTTGCAACAGTACCACGACCTGTAATAGAGAATACATCTTCAATAGGCATCAAGAAAGGTTTATCTACATCACGCTCTGGCAATTCAATCCAGCTATCTACAGCTTCCATTAAATCAAGAACGGTTTTAGACCACTTCTCATCACCTTCAAGAGCTCCAAGTGCAGAACCTGAAATTACAGGACCGTTATCACCATCATACTCATAGAAAGAAAGAAGATCTCTAACTTCCATTTCTACTAATTCTAAAAGCTCCTCATCATCAACAAGGTCAACTTTATTTAAGAATACAACGATTCTTGGAATACCAACCTGGCGTCCAAGAAGGATGTGCTCACGAGTTTGTGGCATAGGCCCATCAGTTGCAGCAACTACAAGAATTGCACCGTCCATTTGAGCAGCACCAGTAACCATGTTCTTTACATAATCGGCGTGACCAGGACAGTCAACGTGTGCGTAGTGACGGTTAGCAGTTTGATACTCTACGTGAGAAGAGTTAATTGTAATACCTCTTTCTTTTTCTTCAGGAGCATTATCAATTTGATCAAAAGCACTAGCTTCTGAATATCCAGCATCAGCCATTACTTTAGTAATCGCTGCTGTTAAAGTCGTTTTTCCGTGATCTACGTGTCCAATTGTACCTATGTTAAGGTGCGGTTTGGAACGATCATAAGTTTCCTTTGCCATAATTAATACTTATTTAATCTTAGTTATATATTAGTGTTCAATTTAATACAATCTAGAGCCAACGACGAGAATTGAACTCGTGACCTCTTCCTTACCAAGGAAACGCTCTACCCCTGAGCTACGTCGGCAAGCCGAAAGTCTCCACTTTCAAGGTTCACCGGTTCAAACAAGAATAACCATAAACCAATACTGGTTTACGGATGTTTAACTTTACTTAAACCGGAAAAATAAATCTAGAAAACAAGAATATACTTTTCCTGTTTTCTAATTAAGAGCGGGAGACCGGGTTCGAACCGGCGACATTCAGCTTGGAAGGCTGACGCTCTACCAACTGAGCTACTCCCGCATTATCGATTCAGGGCTTATAAATTTAAAGTTCCCGGATTTTCACATCCCTGAATCTGGAACTTTAAACAATTGTTGTGGGGAGAGCAGGATTCGAACCTGCGAAGTCGAAAGACAGCAGATTTACAGTCTGCCCTCGTTGGCCGCTTGAGTATCTCCCCAAATTTATTTTTCCACTATTTCATAGAACCGTAGCCGGCTTGCCAGCTAAGCTTTATGACGGTTTGTTTTTTTAACGGCTGCAAATAAACATAATTTTACAGCACCGTCCAAAGCATTTTTTAAAATTTTTCGATATTTTTCTTACTCATTTAATCTCCAGGAGATTAAACTAAAAATACTTTATTTCAAAATTTCAAGAGCCGATGGAGGGACTCGAACCCACGACCTGCTGATTACAAATCAGCTGCTCTAGCCAGCTGAGCTACATCGGCCTTTACGCTACTTTTTCAGCATAAAAAAGTCCGCTATTTCTAACGGACTGCAAATGTATACAAATTATTCCTTTCACAAAACAATTCTGCAAAAAAAATATTTAAACGTGAGCACTTAATTTTTCCTTGCGTTTAATTAACTGTCTTTGTAGTGATGAAGCACATTCATCTACGCATTCTTCAAATTTCTTACAGGTTTTTTTTACCATAATATCTCCGCCGGGGATACTTAACAAAACCTCGGTAATCTTATTATCCTTTCCACTTGTATTCTGAACTTTTAAAAAGACATCAGCATAGATAATTTTATCGTAATAATTTTCAAGCCTATCCAATTTGCGCTGGATGAAATCAATTAATTTTTGATCGGCGTTGAAGTTAACAGACTGCACATTTACTTTCATCTTCGGTAGAATTTAATTAAACATTATTTTAATTGGTCTTTTTGTTCCTGGGATGCGCCATTTGATGAACTTTACTAAGTTCTGAAATACTATTATGGGTATATACCTGCGTGGCAGCAAGACTGGAATGCCCAAGTAATTCTTTTACCGCGTTTAGGTTGGCGCCCTGGTTCAATAAATGTGTAGCAAATGAGTGCCGCAATATATGCGGACTCCTTTTTATTTTGCCAGACACCTTACTAAAATAATTATTAATAATTCTATAAACAAGGCTTTCGTATAATTTTATACCTTTTTGAGTTACAAATAAATAGGATGTCTCCTGCCCTTTCACCAAATCTGCTCGTTTACTTATATAATTTTCTAAATTAGAAATCACGCCGGACAATAATGGTATAATTCTTTCCTTTTGTCTTTTACCAAGCACTTTAACGTACTTCCCTCTCAAATCTACATCCTGAAGTTTAATTTCAATGAGCTCAATACGCCTCATTCCCGTAGTATAAAAAAGCTCTACAATTAACCGGTCTCGCAAACCTTCAAAATCTGAAATATCAATTTGTTCCAAAACCTGGCTTATTTCGGCTTCAGAAAATGGAACCTGAATTTTAGAAGCAGTTTTTAAAGCTTTATGTTTTGCGAGGGGAGAAAATTCTATATCGCCGGTTTTTTGAAGAAAGCGGTAGTAAGCTTTTAAAGAAGAAATCTTTCGGTTTATACTTCTATTAGACACACCCTGATCTACCAATGAAACAATCCAGTTTCTAATTTGAGAATAATGAACATTTCTAAGATCTTTTTCTTCAAACTCGAATAAAATAAATTCTGAAAAAGATTCTAAATCGGTTTTATAGGCGGTTAGCGTATTGGGAGAATATTTTTTCTCCAACTGCAGGTAATCTAAAAACTGGGAAAAGGGCATAAAAAAACTGTTGATAGACAAAGTTAGCAAACTTTAATCTATCAACAGTTATATTTGTTTTTCCGAATAGCTTCGGAAAAATTCGATTATATCTTTTACTAGATATCTTCCTGATCTCTCAAATGCTGAATGTACTCGGCTTTTTGAACCTGAGCTCTCTTCGCAACAGAAGGTTTCGTGAAATGCTGGCGGCTTCTCAGCTGGCGCATTGTTCCGGTTTTATCGAATTTTCTCTTAAAACGCTTCAGCGCTCTATCAATATTTTCTCCGTCTTTTACTGGTATTATTAACATAGTGTCATCACCCCCTTTCTTTAGAAATAGGCTGCAAAGATAATTTAAATCTAAGAACCCACAACCAATATTTTAATTATTTTCAATGCTATTTCGCAGCTGGTTTGTATTCTTTTTTATCGATTACCATCTTTGCAATAAAAGTAGAATTTTCGCAAAAATGTCAATCTAAAAGATTACTTCGCCGCTGGCTTGTATTCTTTTTTATCGATCACCATTTTAGCGATAATCTCTCTAAGAATTTCTGAAGTTCCACCACCAATTGGGCCTAGACGGCTATCTCTAAACATTCTTGCCAATGGATAATCTTCCATATAACCATAACCTCCCAGCATCTGCAAACAGTCGTAAATAACCTTATCGGCCATTTTTGTTGAAAGTAATTTAGACATACTGGCTTCTTTCACCACATATTGCCCATCATTCAGGCGTTTGGCAATAGAATAATTGAATTCCTTATTCATTTCTACTTCGCTGGCCATATCTGCTACCGAATGTCTTAAAGCCTGGAATTTATCTATGGTTCTGCCAAATGCTTCTCTTTCCCCCATGTAGCCTAATGTATAATCCAGGGCATATTCAGCACGAGCGTGGGCGTTAATTCCCATAATTAAACGCTCTAAAGCAAAATGCTGCATGATATAGGAGAAACCTTTCCCTTCTTCACCCATTAGATTTTCAGCAGGAATCTCAACATCGTCAAAAGCAATTTCTGCAGTATCTGAAGCTCTCCAACCCAGTTTATCTAATTTTGAAGCAGAAATTCCGGGAGTTTCCCTATCTACAATAAAAATACTCATCCCCTTATTTCCCTTATCAGGATCGGTCTTGACAGCTACTACTAAATAATCTGAATAAACTCCGTTGGTAATAAAAGTCTTGGACCCGTTTAAAATATATTTATCGCCTTTTTTAATTGCGGTACTTCGCATTCCGGCAACATCAGAGCCGCCAAAAGGTTCAGTAATACATAGACAACCTATTTTATCTCCTTCAATACTTGGAGTAAGATATTTTTTCTTAATTGCATCGTCACCTTCTTTATTTACGTGCGTCATTGCCAAATAAGCGTGGGCCCACATTGCAGCAGCAAAACCACCGCTATTAATCTTTTGAAGTTCTTCCAGAAAGATTACGGTATAGAATATATCAAGATTCATTCCGCCATATTCTTCAGGTTGGTTAAGGCCAAAATAGCCCATCTCACCAAATTTCTTCCAGATAAAGCGCTCTATGGTGCCAGATTTCTCCCATTTATCAATATGCGGCACCACTTCTTTTTGCAAAAAGTCCTGAAAACTCTTTCTAAAAAGCTCGTGTTCCTCGGTAAAATACAATGCATTCATGCTATTTTCTTTTTTTCTTTTTTCTTTTATTTAGAAAGGAAGCAAACTTCCGGGCCACTAAAATAAAATCAATTTTTATTATAGTAATTAATCCACGGATAAATATTTAAGTAAGCTAAAATTCCGAATATTCAATTTAAGCTCAAATATAATTGAATTCTATCGATTTTATCTGAAGGAAAACTTTCTATTTTTGATAATTCTTCAAAAGAACTAATTTTTTCGTGTAGCTGGCGGTAATCTATAATCTCACGGGCAAGCTCATATTTGATGTAAGGAACATCTACCAGGTCCAGAACTTTCGCCTTATTAATATTTATTAAGCCGAATTCTTCATCTTTGAAAACCTTAAATTGCTGCTGCAACTTTTCTCGCGTTTCATAATTTAAACCATAAATATCTTTTAACTGAATCTCGCTCCTAAAACCACCAATTTTATTTCTATAATTTACAATCCTATTGGCCAGCACCTCACCTATTCCATTTATCTTTTGTAAATCTTCAGATTTTGCTGTATTTAAATTTGAAACTTTTATAGTAGGGATATTTCTATTATTCTCTTTTTTCTTTTCGGCCTCAGCAACCCACTCCGGGAATTTAAAATACGGAGAAATTGTAGCAAGTAAAGAATCTGAAACACCCGTAACTTTTTGAAAATCTTTTGCAGAATTAATCCATTTATTTTCTTCTCTAAATTGCTGAAGTTTATCGATTTCTTCTACACTCATTCCTAAAGTATAACCCTTAAAATCGGTTATATAATTTGGATTAAAAGGATAGATCTTAACCGAATCTGCTTCAGCCCGGGCTAGTTTTATAGAATCTATTTGTGTTTGAAAAGTTTCTATTTCTTGCTGGGATAAAGCTTCAGAATTACTTTCCGAAGAAAAATCAGCAAAAAAATAAATTGCCTGAAAAAGAATTATAATTATTACCAAAAGAAAAATCCCATTTTGTTGGCTCCTGTTGAACACAAAATGGGATTTTATCAATTTCATAATTTCACAAGGTTAGCTGGCTTTTGCCTCTCGTTGTTTCTTGAATAATTCTCCTGCTTTTAGCTTTCGGGAATATTCATTTAGATCTTTTCTTACTTCACTAGACATAATATAAAGTCCTATAATATTCGGGAAGGACATCGCAAGGATCATCATATCAGAGAAGTCTAATACGGCTCCTAAACTAATGGAAGCTCCTACCACAACAAATACAAGGAATAATATTTTATATGCCAATTCTGTTTTTTTGCTTTTTCCAAAGAGGTAAGTCCAGGAACGCATCCCATAATAAGACCAGGAAATCATTGTTGAAAATGCAAATAAGAAAACTGCCATTGCCAACACATAAGGGAACCAGGAAACTACACTTGCAAAAGCATCTGAGGTTAATTGAACCCCACCTACTCCTTCTACTTCGTGCATTCCGGTAAAGATTAATACTAAAGCAGTTAAAGTACAAACTACTACGGTATCAATAAAAGGCTCTAATAAAGCGACAAAACCTTCAGATGGTGGGTGATTTGTTTTTGCTGCCGAGTGAGCAATCGCTGCAGACCCAACACCAGCTTCGTTAGAGAAAGCTGCACGTTGAAAACCAACAATTAGCACCCCTATAATACCACCTTTCATCGCTGTAGCGTTAAAAGCTCCATCGTAAATTGCTCCAAATGCCGGAACAATATTTTCTATATTTATAAATATTACGGTTAAAGCACCAAGAACGTAAACTGCAGCCATAAATGGCACCACCTTACCGGTTACTTTAGCAATACTTTGAATACCTCCAATAATAACAATACCTACAAGCACTGCTACTCCAATTCCAAACCAAAATCCATTACCAATTAAGAAAGTAAACTGCCCGGAAAGGATTTCAAAAGATTGATTGGCCTGGAACATATTTCCACCACCAAATGAAGCACCAATACCTAAAATAGCGAAAAAGGCAGCAAGGAATTTACCTAAACCACGCATATTTCTTTTTTCAAGTCCGTAGCGCAAATAGTTCATTGGTCCTCCAAAGATTCTCCCTTCAGAGTTTATAAAACGATATTTTACACCAAGCGTACATTCTACGAATTTTGATGCCATACCCAGTAAACCGGCAATAATCATCCAGAAAGTTGCTCCTGCACCACCAAGGGAAATTGCAACGGCAACACCGGCAATATTACCCAGACCTACTGTAGCAGAAACTGCGGTTGCCAGCGCCTGAAAGTGAGTAATACTACCCGGCGCGTTAGGCTCGTCATATTTTCCTCTTGCAAGGTCTATAGAGTGTTTAAATCCTTTAAAGTTGATGAAGCCCATTTTTACGGTAAAGAATGCTGCACCAAAGATTAACCAAACCACAATAAAAGGAATATTATGCTTTTGTGGAGATCCGTTAGGATTGGTTAGAATTTGTGGTTCATCATATTGAATTTGAGCCAACATATGGGCGTTTGTTTCAATAAGGTCTGAACTATTTTGATAATCCCATATTGTTTCGCCTTCTCCTACCAGATATTCTACTGTTCCAGTAGCATTGGCCATAACCTCTAGATCACCGCTATTTTGAGATCCTACAATGGCAATAAGGTCACCTTCTTCTACGTGAGCTCCCTCTTCTACCTGCCATTCTTTTAAGATGAATTTATCTTCTGTATCAGCGCTCCAATCTGGAGTAGGAACAAAACTTCTTTCTGCATATACCTTTGGATCGTAGATTCCTACAGCGGTAAATGGATCCCAGAAAAGAATAGCCGTCATTCCTTCTACAATGGGAACAAAAGTACCGTTAAAATGTTCGGTAATAGCATCAGCCTTTATTTCAAAACTTTTTGTTACAGAATTACCTTCACTGTCGGTAACTGTTACTTCATAAGGAACTCCTTCGGTAAGACCTTCTGCTCTGGATGACTCTAAAGAAGTTTCGGGATCAGACCATTGGTATTTATAAGGAGGTACTCCTCCTTCAACCTCCAGATCAATAAACCCGTTATTAATAATATTGGAAGGATTGCCAACTTTGGCCTGGACATCCAGTTCTTGTGCATTAATCGCTAAAATTGAAAACAAAAAGAACATTGAAAGCAGATACTTTCTCATATAGTAAAAAGGTTGTTTAATTTAGATTGATAATTTCCGCGAAGCAAGATGCTAAAAAAATGGGCCTTTTCAAATTTTTGGGAGTTAAAATGTAAAGGTATTGTTAAATTTAGTTTGATTAAATTCTGAAGAAACCTAAAATTATTGATAAAAATGCAGTTAAATCCCGGTTATAGATCAAAAACTGAAGTTCTTTTAGTGTACACCAAATCTTTAAGTTTTAACCAAAATGCCAGGACCAAATACACCACAAACCAGGAGCCCAGTGTTACAAACGAGGCATAAATAAAAAACAAGCGTACACTTTTGGCGCGCATTCCCATTTTATCGGCCACTCGGGAAGACACATAAAAACCATGTCTTTCAAAAAAATAACGAATATTGTGCACCATTTTTGTCATCGTTACAAATATAAGATTTTAAGTCTTCCGTTGCAGTAATTTTACACCAATAGCACAATCAAGACATTTATTGGCGTCACAATAATTCTTTTTTAAGTGTACCATAGCCTGGGAATGTAAAGCGTTTTGCGTACTGCCATTTTTAATTTTATTAAAATTTTGAACAATCTTATTATTCTCGGCAGGTATTTTTTCTATTAGTTCTAGTAAAATTTCTATTTCATCATTCCCACGCGATTGGGAATAACAAAAACGAAGCGGAATAATAGTATTTATAAGCACCAGCTCTTTAAAAGCTGAACTTAGCCTTTTTTCCCTCTCTCTATGTTTCTTCGGAAATGAATAATGCTCCCGCCAAAATTCAGAAGTTTCTACATCTAAAATTTTATAAATAGGCTCTAAAGATTTTGAAGCAATTAATTCTGAAAATAAATTCTTCTGCTTAAAATAAAGCGAAGCTAACTGAGACAGCCTAATATTCGGAAAATTATCTGGCCGTAACCTGAAAAATTTTGGAGGAATCACGCCAGAATTTGAGAGTTTGTATTTATGTTTTAGATAGGCATATTCCTGTTGCAATTTTTTATAATAAGGGATATTTAATTGCTTACTAAGCAAGCCGGCCTGGCCAAAAAACAAAGCTTCAAGTTGTAAATTATTTTGAGAGGATTTCTGCACAACGGAAAAATCCAGACTTTGCGCCATACTTAGAAACGCATCTCCATTAAGATTAAGCCCAAAGTTTTTAGCTAACATCTGAAATAAAACCGCTTCCCAGTTATTCCCAGATTTCTCTAATAAATCTAAAATAAGTATAGATTTTTCTTCTAAACGTTCTAAATAAAGACGCTCCTGCCAGTGACGCAGAGTGAAATCATCTACTTCTTTAAAATTTTTCTCACAATTAATCCAGTTTTCAGGAGAAGCAAAAAGTTGGCGATACCCCATAAGTAAATCCTGATCTACAAGACTTTTTAAGCTTAAAGCGGGTATAGAGGTTTTATTATGCCTTTGTACCTCAACATCGTCTTCCCAAACTACGTGTAAAATAACATTATCGTAATTTGTGTCTTTTTCGTGTTGGTGAAAATACCAGTCTGATGCTTTGATATGCAACTCTACATTCCCGGCCCATAGCTGGTCTCCAATTTTTAAGCGCGCATTGAAGAAATCGGGGCCCGAATTAAAATTATGAGTTCCACTATCTATTAGAAGTATTTTTTCTCCCTGCGTGGTCTTTGCATTGGTGAAATCGAATTTCTTGTATTTCCAGAGATAATGTAAAAAATCTTCGCGCATCTTTTAAAATTAGAAAAATGCGCTTTAAGGCCAGTCTTTCAAGCTATTGGGGTAACATTTGGGGGATTTCATCTATAATTTCCTCCACCCAATAACGATACATCAATCCGCTGGGGTGTAAATTATCTTCGGCAATAAGAGCGGCATCTCTTTCAGCTTCACGTGAAATTGGCGTAATGTTATAAAAATCAACCTCAAATTCGGATGCAATTCTTCTAAAAACTGCATTAAACTCATCTATTTCCTCGCCAATAGTTTCTGCATTTTCTGCTCCAAAAGGCGTCACTCCATAATCTGGAATACTCAAAGCAAAAACGCCTTTTTCCCTACGTTTAGAATGATTAAGTGCCAACTTAAAAATCTCCCGAAGTTCTTCTTCATAATCTTCAATACTTTGCCCCTGGTACTGATTATTAACCCCAATTAAAATAGAAACTAAATCAAATTCTCGGGTATAATTCAATTCAGATCGCATTGCGGCCAATAAATTTCCAGAAGTCCAACCGGTTTTGGCAATAATTTTAGGTGGTGCTACTTTATACCCTCTTTCGTTAAGCTGAGCCACCAACTGTACCGGCCAGCGCTCTTTTTCGGGTACACTTTCACCAATGGTATAAGAATCACCCAGGGCAAGGTAACTATAATCCATAACTGAAGGATTATCGGTTTCTGTATTCTGGGTGACAGAATTAGTGGTGTTGCAACCAATTACTAAAAATGCTAAAATTATGAAGTAGAAATTTTTCATTCAGAATCTGTTTAAGGCTTTAAATAGTGTATTTTGCAGCAATTTAAAACATTTAGCCCATTTGTAATATGAAATTATACTTCATTTTATTCTTTTTAAGCAGCGCAGTCTTTGCCCAGGAAACACCGGCAAAAAGCTTTTGGAACCAACTTCAGCAACACTGCGGTAAATCTTATGAAGGCATTATAACCCAGGGAATGGGCAACGATGATTTTGATGGTAAGAAATTAATTATGCACGTGAGATCTTGTGAGGAAAATGAAATTAAAATCCCATTTTTTGTAGGAGAAAATAAATCCCGAACCTGGATTCTGCGATTAAATGATAATAAAATTGAACTGAAACATGATCACCGAAAACCCGATGGCAGCGAAGATGAAATAACGCAATACGGTGGCACGGCTTCTAACACCGGTTTAGCAAATATCCAGGTTTTTCCTGCTGATGACGAAACGGCCGAATTACTTCCCGCTGCGGCAACCAATGTTTGGTGGATAAGCTTAGATGATGAAATTTTTAGTTACAATCTTAAAAGAATTGGTGCTAAAACTAATTTTAGCGTAGAATTTGATCTTTCCAATCCAATAAAAACTCCTGATGCTCCCTGGGGATGGGAAGAATAATATTTTAAGATTATATTATAAGCAATACCTAAATTGTGGTTAAACCCTGCGGAAATAATTCCATTTTGAAATTTTTGTTTATCTTTTTTAGCAAAGTGAACCAGCAACTCAATTATGGAACCCAACCAAGAAAATAAAACCACTTCTAATATTACTTCAAAACCAACCCAGGAAAAAGAAGAACCCCAAACCGGAATTGGTCGTTTTTTTTCTAAAGTGGGGTATTCAATTTGGATAGCGGTAATGGTAGTTGGTGGTATAATTGCTTTCCTGGTTTCCCTCCTGGTATTATGAAAAGTCTAAAAACGTTCTTTTTTATATGCTGTTTTCTTTTTGCTCTTCTCCAAACTCTTTATTTTTTTGAGATCCCACTCCCCGATTTCATCAATTTTTATCTCGCAAATTTTCTTTGTATGCCTATTGTATTAAGCATTTGTCTCTATACGGTGCAATTCCTTAAGAAGGACAAAACTTTACGTTTAAACCTTTTTACCATACTTTCAGTATTTGTGATGTATGCCATTTATTTTGAAGTTATTCTACCACCACTCCACTGGAGATACACGGCCGATATTATTGATGTGCTTCTATATTTAATTGGAAGTTTTCTCTTTTATTTTCTTCAGAAATTACCTTAACCAAACAACCTCGAAGTAAGCTCACTCATTCAAAAAGAATAATATTTCTATTCCGAGCAAAGCATCGCGTAGCAATTCAATCTCGATTATAGAGCCAATTTACCTCCTTAAGCTGCTTTCCTGAATTTTTCACTGATGTAAATTTCTCCCGCTTTAAGTCGTTTCAGGTAAATTTTCATATCCTCCCGTACTTCAGAAGACATTATATATAAACCTATGATATTAGGAAAAGACATGGCTAAAATCATCATATCAGAGAAACTAAGTACGGCCCCCAGGCTTGTAGAAGCGCCAAGAACCACAAATAGAAGGAACATAATTTTATAAACGGTTTCAGATTTCACACTTTTCCCAAAAAGATAAGTCCAGGATCTCATTCCGTAATAAGACCAGGAGACCATAGTTGAAAATGCAAATAAGAAAACGGCAAAAGCCAGAACTGCGGGGAACCAAGAGATTACACTACCAAATGCATCTGAGGTTAACTCTACTCCTCCAAGCCCATTCACTTCGTGCATACCGGTAAAAATAAGTACAAGAGCCGTCATAGTACAAACCACCATAGTATCTATAAATGGTTCTACCAAAGAAGTAAAACCATCGGCTATAGGATTATTGGTTTTTGAAGCACTATGCGCAATTGCAGCCGAACCAACCCCGGCTTCACTGGAAAACGCTGCCCGCTGTAGACCAATAATTAACACTCCAATAAATCCACCTTTAAGTGCATCTGCAGAGAGAGCTCCATTAAAAATTGCAGAAAACGCCCCACCTATATTTTCTATATGGGTGCCAATTACAATAGCACATCCAAGAATATATACCATGGCCATAAAAGGAACCACTTTTCCGGTAACTTTAGCAATACTATTAATACCGCCAATTATTACCACCCCAACTAATATAGAGAAGCCTACACCAAACCAAAAACCGTGACCCTGTAGAAATGGTAATTGCTCAGAAACAATTTTAAATGCCTGGTTAGATTGTAGCATATTGCCCCCGCCAAATGAGGCCCCAACGCCAAGAACGGCAAAAAGGCCGGCAAGAAATTTACCAAGACCTCTCATATTTCTTTTTTCCAGGCCATATCTCAAGTAATTCATTGGTCCGCCAAAAATTCGGCCTTCACTATTTATAAATCGGTATTTTACCCCTAAAGTACACTCTACAAATTTTAAAGACATAGCAAAAAATCCTGCTAAAAACATCCAAAAGGTAGCACCGGCACCACCAAGGGAAATAGCTACTGCCACGCCCGCGATATTTCCTAAACCAACTGTTGCAGAAACAGCAGTTGCCATAGCCTGGAAGTGAGTAATAGTACCCGGTGCATTTGGGTCGTCATACTTCCCCCTGGCCAGGTCTATGGAATGCCTGAACCCACGGATATTTATAAACCCAAGCCTAATCGTAAAAAAGATACTTCCTATAATTAACCACATTACGATAAACGGAATCGCATTCATCTTCACATCTCCATTAGGATGCAACAAGGGTTGCGGCTCAGCGTAAACTACTTCTGCAAAAACGTGTGCATCCTGTTCTACAACATCACTGGTACTATTTGGATCAAAAATCACATGACCTTCTTTAACAAGGTAATTGAGTCTTCCTTTTACCGGCGAAAAAACTTCAATTTCTTCTCCTGTATTGGTTTGAATTATGGCAATTTTATCGCCTTCATTAACCTCGGCATTTTTTGTGATTAACCATTCTTTTAAAGTATAAGAATTGTTGCTTAAAGCATCCCATTCGGGAATAGGAATTTATTTGGTGGGAGTATACACCACGGGATCAAAAACGCCTAAAGAAGCAAATGGATCCCAAAATAAAATCCCGCCAAGAAAATCTACGGCGGGCTGTACATTACTATTAAAAATTTCGGTGATAGATTCGGCAGGAATTGTAAAGGATTTGGAAACAGATTTATTATTCGCATCTGTAACTTTAATAGTATGTTCCATTCCCTCAATTAAACCAGTAGATTTCCTGGCATCTAAGGCAGTAGATTGATTGGTCCATTTATACTGGTATGGCTTTTCTCCCCCGGTTACAATAACTTCGGCTATCCCGTCGTTAATTTCCCGTGAAGGGTTTGAAAGAGTTACTTCTACCTGTAAATCAGCATTATTTTGTGTGTTTTCCTGTGCCCCGGTAATGGCTGTTAACATTAAAAATATACTGGTAAAAAGCCATAAATTCCTCATAAACTAAATTTCTTTACTATTTATCTGATAAATATTAATTGCATAAAAAAAATGAAAGTATTAAAAATTTATAATAATATATATTTTTAATACTCTCAGCTAAATATAATTTCTGAACTTTTAATTCAGAATTCATATAAAAATTAATCGATGAACCCTTGTTTTTTCATCCACTCATCGTTAAATATTTTTCCTACATAACGGCTGCCATGGTCATGAAATAAAACAACCACAACATCATCTTTAGTAAAATGTTCTTTAAGTTGAAGCAATCCTTTCGCTGCAGCGCCGGCTGAATTTCCTAAAAAGAAACCTTCTTCTTCGGCCAATTTACGAGTGTAAACAGCGGCGTCTTTATCGGTTACTTTGGTAAATCCATCAATCACACTAAAATCTACATTTTTTGGTAGAATGTCTTCTCCAATTCCTTCGGTGATATATGGGTAAATCTCTTTTTCGTCAAATTCCCCGGTTTCATGGTATTTTTTAAAAACCGAACCATAGGTATCAATTCCCCAAACTTTAATATTCGGATTTTTTTCTTTTAAATATTTACCAACTCCCGAAATAGTTCCGCCGGTACCTACGCCTACTACAAAATGAGTCACTTTCCCATCGGTTTGTTCCCAAATTTCAGGACCGGTACTTTCGTAATGTGCTTTGGTATTTGCCAGGTTATCATATTGATTCACATACCAGGAATTTGGAGTTTCTTCAGCCATTCTTTTTGAGGTTGAATAATAAGATTGTGGATCTTCTGGGGCAACATCGGTGGGACAAACTACCACTTCGCAACCTACGGCTTTTAAAATATCTATTTTTTCTTTGCTCTGTTTATCAGAAAGTACACAAACCATTTTATAACCTTTCACAATGGCTGCAAGGGCAAGGCCCATTCCTGTATTTCCCGATGTTCCTTCAATAATAGTTCCGCCGGGTTTTAAAAGTCCGTTGGCTTCAGCTTCTTCTACCATTTTCACCGCCATACGATCTTTAACCGAATTTCCCGGGTTAAAAGTTTCATACTTTGCTAAAACCAAAGCGTCTATATCTTTAGTGATCTTATTCATTTTCACCATTGGCGTATTCCCAATAGTTCCCAATATATTTTCTACGTAATCCATTTCTTTATTTTTGAAGTTGCAAAGGTAAAAAATTGAATTTACTTCAATAGAATACCCAAAAGCACTCGATTTGTTATAATTTATTCAAATTTAATTGCTCTGGAAGGAGAAATCTTTGAAATTATTACTGAAGGAATTATCAACATTAGCATACATAAAATTAAGGTTCCCAGGTTTACCGCTAAAATATAGTCCCAACTTAGATAAACGGGAACTTCAGTTACATAATAGGTTTCAGGATTTAATGGTATAAGTTTAAAATATTTCTGCAGCAATAATATTCCGATTCCGATTAAATTTCCCCAGAAAAGTCCTTTAATAATAAGGTAACCGGCATTATAAAGAAAAATCTTTCTAATACTCCAGTCGTTACCGCCCAGGGCTTTTAAAATCCCTATCATTTGGGTGCGCTCAAGAATTAAAACCAGCAAAGCAGTAATCATATTAATGCCAGCCACCAGGATCATAATTCCAATTATAAGTGCAATATTAAAATCAAAAAGCGCCAGCCATTCAAAAATCGAATAATACTTTTGGTTTATGGTTTGCGTATCTAAAAACGATCCCGTGTTCTCATAAACTTCCTGGCCTTTTTTATCAATTTTATTAAAATCGTTTAGAAAAACTTCAAAATTGCCTACCTCATTTTCTTCCCAGCGATTAAGGCGTTGAATATGCCGAATATCGGCCAGCACATAGAGTTTATCAAAGTCCATAAACCCAGAATCATAAATACCGGTAACCACAAAACCACGGGTTAGCGGTCTATCGCTACCATCGCGCAGAAAATAAGTTGGAATTTTATCTCCTATATTTAATTGAAGCCTGTTCGCTAAATAAGCTGAAACTAAAACCTCATCATTCAGTTTATTATCAACATCTGGCAGTTTACCTTTAACCAGGAAATCTTCAAAATAACTCCAGTCATAATCGGTGCCCACACCTTTTACCACAACTCCTTCAAAATCTGTTTCAGTACGAATTATCCCAAATTTTGTTGCCACCGCCTGTACGTGGGCAATACCATCAACAGTATTAAATTCAGGATAAAAATCCTGGTCTTTATCAACCGGGGTAAGCGTAACCTGCGAGCTGTTATTATCGTAATTAGAAATATTAATATGCCCGTTAAAAGCAGCAATCTTATCCCTTATTTTTTCCTGCAAACCAAGCCCGGTAGCAAAAGAAACCAACATCATCACCACACCAATAGCAATTGCCGCAATCGCTATTTTTATAATAGGCGCAGAAATACTACTTTTATGGCTTTTACCGCCGATAAGGCGTTTAACAACAAAAAATTCGAAATTCAAACTATCACGATGCTTAAAAGGTTATTCAAAAGTACATTTTTATTCGCTTTTATAGGTATTCTTTCCTGCGGAAACCAAAATAAGAAAGAGCAATCTTCAGAAGAAATTGCAATAAATAATCAAGATAAAACGGCTGTTAAAGACATTATTCTCGCAGCCAATCGTACCGAAGCTTACCTTCCAATGCTGAAGGGAAAAAGAGTGGGGATTGTAGGAAACCAGACTTCAATTATGAAAAATGAAGCGGGAGAATTTAGCCACGTAGTAGATTCTTTGTTGGCCTTAGAAGTGAATCTGGTAAAGGGTTTTGCCCCAGAACACGGGTTTCGTGGCACGGCTGATGCCGGCGAAGCAGTAGATGATGGTAAAGATGCTCAAACCGGCTTACCGGTAATTTCGCTTTATGGCGATAACAAAAAGCCGAAAGCAGCACAGCTGAAAGATCTTGATGTTTTAATTTTTGACCTACAGGATGTAGGAACCCGTTTTTACACATATATTTCTTCCTTACATTATGTGATGGAAGCCTGCGCCGAAAATGATGTACAACTTATTGTTTTTGATCGCCCAAATCCTAACGGACATTATATAGACGGCCCCATCCTGGAAACCGAGTTTAAAAGTTTTGTAGGAATGCATCCAATCCCAACCGTTCACGGATTAACTATGGGAGAATATGCAAAAATGATTAATGGCGAAAAATGGTTAAAAGACGGGATTCAATGTGATCTTGAAGTAATAGAAATGGAAAATTACGACCACTCTAAAGCTTACGATCTTCCGGTGAAACCTTCACCAAATTTACCAAATGCACAGGCTATAAATTTATACCCAAGTCTATGCTTCTTTGAAGGCACCAATGTAAATGCCGGGCGTGGTACCGATAAACAATTCCAGGTATTCGGGTCGCCGTTTTTAGATAAAAATTATTTTGATTTCACCTATACCCCAGAATCTAAGCCTGGCGCAAAAAGCCCAAAACATCTCGGGAAAGAATGCTATGGTCGGGATCTTAGTGAAATAGCAAGAGTAGATCAAATAAATTTAGAATGGCTAATTGAAGCCTATCAAAACACCGCGAATAAAGATGAATTCTTCAATGCTTTTTTCACAAAACTGGCGGGAACCAAAGAATTACAAACTCAAATTGAAGCCGGTTTATCTGCTGAAGAAATAAGGGATAGTTGGCAGCAAGGTTTGGAAAATTTTGAAGTTAAAAGAAAACAATACTTAATTTACTAAACCGAAAAGCTCGTCTTTTCTTTTCATATAATCATTGGAAGCTGAGGAAGCCAAAATCTCAGCTTCCCATTTTTCCGTTAATTCTTCCTCTCCTTTTTGATAGGCCAAACAATAATTTAAAAAATTATAAAGATCTCGGTTTAATTCTTCAACTTCATTTTCTTCAATTTTCCCCAAACCTCTTTCTAATTTGCGGTATTGTTCGTTATACAAATCTGAAGTTAATTGCATCAATTCAATTTTCTGCGATATCATTTGATAATTAGATTGATTTTTATCCAGCAGATCTTCAGAATTATCTATATAAGCTTCAGCAACATTTAAAAAATCAGATCTAATCTCTTTACTCAAAAATAAACTAAAATCAAGATATTTTTGGGCAAGCCTCAAACCCGTGGCATAATTTTGATTTTGAAAATATTGAACATTTTCTCGCTGAAAAAAAGATGTATTTACACTATAAGCTTCCAATAAATCCTGTACGCTGTTTTTCCCGCTATATCCTCGCTCTTTATTTATTACATTCCCGTGACTATCTACCACAAATAAAAATGGAATTGCCCTAACCCCATATCTATTTCTTAAGTTTACCTCCCTATCAAAATCTAACCTTACCAGAACAAAATTATTCAGAACCTTTTTAATTTCAGGATCTGAAAAAGCTTCTCGCTCCATCTTTTTACACGGTCCACACCAATCTGCATAGAAATCAATAAAAATAAGTTTATTAGTCGCAATAGAGAGTTTCTGAGCATCTTCTAAAGAAGTAAGCCAGGGATTATTTTGGGCAAATCCTGAAGAAAGGCAGAAAATAAGTAATAGAAGCGTAGTAATTTTTCTCATAGATAAAGATTAGTAAGGCAATTTAATAAAATATTAAGAAAACCTAAATTTATTTTAAAAAGCTCTGTAAAAAAATTGAAGATTATCTATCCTTTTATCCTCTTCTTCATCTCTTCTACAATATTATATGCAGCGGGGCAAATAGCCGTATTTTTAATGGTAAGATTTGAAATTTTATGAAAATCTTTCCTGTCGGTATGCGGGAATTCCCGGCAGGCTTTTGGTCGCACATCATAAATTAGGCAGTAATTATCTGCAGCCAAAAAAGTACAGGGCACTTGTTGCAGCACATAATCATTGTCTTCATCTATTCGCAAATACTGCTCAATAAACTGTTGCGGCTTTAATTTTAAATGCTTGCTAATGCGCTCTATATCTTTATTGGTAAATAAAGGGCCGGTAGTTTTACAACAATTTGCACAATCCAGGCAGTTGGTGCGGGAAAATTCTTCCTCGTGCATTTCCTGCATCTGTCTATCCAAATCTTTTGGCGGCTTTTTTCTAAGCTTTGCAAAAAACTTTTTATTTTCCTTATGCTTATCTTTGGCCTTTTCAGGGAGATTTTTTAGAATTTCTTCCATTGGGCAAAGATATAAAACCAAGCTACACCTTATCAATGAATCAGCAAACTTCAGTAAAAGACATTTTTGGAAAAGCGATTTCAGCTTACTATCACGAAAAGGATACTACCGATATCCAGGTACATTCCCCAGACTTTGATGATGATGTAATTCCTGTTCCCTATTTGTTCCGAAATTATGCTGAAATGCCGCCCTTAGAGCAAAAAGCGTTGCAACTTGCAAAGGGAAAAGTTTTAGATGTTGGCTGCGGCGCAGGAAGCCATTCGCTTTATCTTCAGCAAGAAAAAAAACTTCAGGTGACTTCCATTGATACCTCTAAAGGCGCTATAGAAATTTCCCGTCTACGCGGAATTAAAGATGCTCGAAACATTGATTTTTTCGACTTGAAAGATGCAAAATTTGATACCATTTTAATGCTTATGAATGGTAGCGGAATAATTGGCAAGCTTAACCAGCTTGACAAATTCTTTAAAAAAACCAGGGAATTGCTAAATCCCAATGGTAAAGTTCTTTTAGATTCTTCAGATTTAAGTTATTTATTTGATCGCGACGAAGATGGTGGGATTTGGGTAGACTCTGAAGCTGCATATTACGGTGAACTGGAATTTAAAGTGAGTTATAAAGGGGAAAATTCTGCTTATTTTAATTGGCTCTATATAGATTTTCAAACTTTAAAATTTGCCGCTGAAACCAATAACTTTAGCTGTAAACGAATAAAAGAGGGAAAACACTACGATTATTTAGCTGAATTACAAGCTTTAAAACAATAAATTTATATTTTTACCAAAATTGCTTTTTCAATGTCTAAATACAAATACAGCCTTCTTCTTTTAATTATATTGTTTAGCTTTTCCTGTACTTCAGATTCAGGTGAAAATGATGATGATGGAGTGGTTGGAATAGATAAAACAGCAAATTTGCAAGGTTTGGGAGATTCAGCTTCCCACCTTTTAAGCGATGCTGAATTCACTTCTATGAATATAGAAATTGTTTATGTAAACGGCTATGCTCCTAACCAGGCAGCTCTTTCAAATTTTAAAAGTTTCCTTGAAGAACGAACTTTTAAACCCGATGGTATAAATATTAGTTTAAGAGCAGTTTCCTCATCTGGCAAAGCTCCTTTTTCTATAGAGGAAATTGTAGAAATAGAAAAAGAAACCCGTACTGTATACAATGCGGGAGATGAAATTGCGGTGTATATTTATTTTGCTGACGGAAAAAGTGAAAAAGACGAGGAAAATAAATTCACCCTGGGTTCAGCATTTAGAAATACATCTATGGTGATTTTCGGAAAAACTATTGAAGATTTTGCGGCAAGACCTAACGCTCCAATAGAAAGTGATATAGAAGCAGCAGTTTTAAACCACGAATTTGGGCATTTATTTGGCCTGGTAGATATTGGTACCGAACCGCAATCTGACCATAAAGATGATGATAACGAAGGTCATTGTAATGTGCCCGACTGCCTGATGCGCGCTTCTATAGAATTTGGAAGCGGAATTATAGATGAAATTGAAGGAGGGCGTATTCCTACACTAGGCTATCATTGTATTAGAGATCTTCAAGCTGCCGGGGGACGATAATTTTTTGAAGTAAGAGGTTTAAAGTACGAAGTCGCAATAATTGAAATCAGATCGGAAAAATCTATTGTTTCTATACTTCATCCTGAACTTGTTTCAGGATCTAATATATTACAAATTAGAAGCTGAAACCAGTTCAGCTTGACGAAAACCATAATTCTTCACCTCAAACTTCTAAAACTTAATTCGCTACTTCACTTATAAATTTAATTCGGTATAACCTAAGTTCTTCATCGTCATAATCACCGTCAAATTCCTGGATGGCTTCATCTATTTTATCGGTTTCAGCTTCCAGAAAATATTCGTGAATTTCTTCCTGCTGGTCTTCATCTAAAATATCGTCTATCCAGTAATTTATATTCAACTTGGTTCCGCTGTACACAATTGCTTCCATTTCTTTGATGAATTCCTTCATCTCCATACCCTTGGCCGAAGCAATATCATCTAAAGGTAATTTGCGGTCTACATTCTGAATTATATATAATTTTAAAGCTGAATTTGCTCCGGTAGATTTTACCACCAAATCGTCTGGACGAACAATCTCATTTTCATCTACATACCGCTGAATAAGTTCTACAAACTCTTTCCCAAACTTTTTGGCTTTGTTTTCGCCTACTCCAAAAATATTGGTAAGCTCTTCAATATTTACCGGATATTTTATAGCCATATCTTCCAGCGAAGGATCCTGAAAAACTACAAAAGGAGGCACCTCGTTTTTTACTGCTACTTTTTTCCGAAGATCTTTCAGCATTTTTACCAGGGTTTTATCTACCCCAGAACCTCCTGACTGACTTGCAGTGGGAACAGCCTCAGTAGTACTATCAAAAATATGATCATCGGTCATCATAAATGACGTTGGATTCTTTAAGAATTCTTCACCTTTAGATGTAAGTTTTATTACACCGTAGGTTTCAATATCTTTCTTTAATAAACCGGCAACAAGAGCCTGCCTAATTAAAGCCATCCAGTATTTTCCATCCCTGTCTTTTCCTTTTCCGAAAAGTGGGTGAGTGTCGGTTTTATGTGATAAAATAACCGCATTAGATTTTCCTATAAGTGTTTTTACAACTTCTTTAGATTTATATAATTGCTTTGTTTCTTTTATTGTTTTTAAAAGTAATTCTACCTCTTTGCCCGCTTCATGCTGCTTTTTTGGATACCTAACGTTATCGTCCATAGAGGCGCCTTCGCCGGTTTCGCTGTCAAACTCTTCCCCAAAATAATGCAAAATAAACTTTCGGCGGGAAATGGAAGTTTCTGCATAGGCAACTACCTCCTGAAGTAAAGCGTGACCAATTTCCTGTTCGGCCACTGGTTTTCCGCTCATAAATTTTTCGAGCTTTTCAATATCTTTATAAGAATAGAAAGCCAAACAATGGCCTTCGCCACCATCTCTTCCTGCCCGACCGGTTTCCTGGTAATAACTTTCTATACTTTTTGGAATATCGTGGTGAATCACAAACCGAACATCGGGTTTATCTATTCCCATCCCAAAGGCAATGGTAGCCACCACAACGTCAATTTCTTCCATAAGAAACTGGTCCTGGTGTTTACTTCGGGTTTTGGCGTCCAGCCCGGCGTGGTATGGCACGGCATTAATACCATTAACCTGAAGTGTTTGCGCAAGCTCTTCAACCTTTTTTCTACTTAAACAATAGATAATCCCAGATTTCCCGCGGTTTTGTTTTATAAAACGGATAATATCTGCATTTACATTTTTGGTTTTTGGCCGTACTTCATAATATAAATTAGGACGGTTAAAACTCGCTTTAAAAGTATTTGCATCTGGAATTCCCAGGTTCTTTAGAATATCTTCCTGTACTTTGGGAGTCGCGGTAGCTGTAAGGGCAATAATTGGAATATTATCTCCTATACGTTTAATAATGCTGCGCAAGTTTCGGTATTCCGGTCTAAAATCGTGACCCCATTCACTTATACAATGCGCCTCATCTATAGCCAGAAAAGAAATCTTTTGTTGTTTTAAAAACTCAACATGATCTTCTTTGGTAAGTGATTCAGGCGCTACATAAAGTAGCTTGGTAACACCGTTAGCGATGTCTTCTTTTACCTGTTTTACTTCGGTTTTATTCAAAGAGGAATTTAGCACATGCGCAACGCCGTGCTCTGCAGAAATACTACGTATAGCATCTACCTGGTTCTTCATTAAAGCGATAAGGGGCGAAACCACAATTGCCGTTCCTTCTTCAATCAACGCAGGGAGTTGGTAACATAGGGATTTCCCTCCTCCGGTAGGCATTACCACAAACGAATTATTTTTATTCACTATACTGGTAATCACCTCTTCCTGAAGGCCTTTGAATTGACTAAACCCAAAGTACTTCTTTAGCTGTTGGTGTAAATCAATTTCCGTCAAACTCATTCAATTGTGTTACAATTTTACATACATTTGCATAACTAAAGATACATATTTCTTTAAACTCACAATCCTTAATTTTATCTAAATTTGAAACTGAAGGAAAAAATCCTTATTGCTGCAAAAGAAACCATTTCCATTGAGGCCAAAGCAATTGCAAACCTGGAAAATTTTATTGATAGTGAGTTTGCCGAAGCCGTAGAAAAAATATATAAAGCTAAAGGAAGGGTAATTGTAACCGGCATAGGAAAAAGTGCCGTAATTGCCACAAAAATAGTAGCTACACTCAATTCTACCGGCACACCTGCAATTTTTATGCACGCTGCAGACGCTATTCACGGAGACCTGGGAACCATACAAAAAGACGATGTAGTAATTTGTATTTCTAAAAGCGGAAATAGCCCTGAAATAAAAGTACTGGTGCCTTATATTAAGGATTTCAACAATCTACTTATAGGGATTACTGCCGATAAAGAATCTTTTCTTGGAAGGGAATCTGACTATGTATTGAATTCTTATGTAGAAAAAGAAGCCTGCCCTAACAACCTTGCACCTACAACAAGTACAACGGCACAAATGGTTATGGGAGATGCTTTGGCAATCTGTCTTTTAAAATTGAAAGGATTTTCACGAAAAGATTTTGCAAAATACCATCCCGGTGGTTCGCTTGGTAAAAAGCTTTACCTGAGAGTAAGCGATATTACGGCGCAAAATATGAAACCCCAGGTTACACCAGAAACTTCAGTTACAGATGCAATTATAGAGATTTCAGAAAAAATGCTTGGAGTAACTGCGGTAATTGAAAACAATAAAATTATTGGTATAATCACCGATGGAGATATTAGGCGAATGCTTAAAAACAATACCGAATTCAAAAATCTTACAGCAAGAGATATTATGAGTCCCGCGCCAAAAACCATAGACCAGGATTCACTGGCGGTAGACGCTTTAGAAATGCTGGAAGAAAATAAAATATCCCAGTTACTTGCCCTGGATAACCTAACCTACGCGGGTGTAGTACATATACATAACCTAATTCGAGAAGGAATTTTATAATGAAGCAAATTGGCACCCCTGAACCAGAGATGTCCTTTTTGGACCATTTAGAAGATTTAAGATGGCATCTAATAAGATCTGTTGTAGCAATTGTTGTTGCAGGCTCTATAGCTTTTCTTTTAAAGGGATTTATCTTTGACGTATTACTTTTTGGCCCCAGTAGAGGCGATTTTTTCTCTTATGATATTCTTTGCCGAATTTCTACTTCTCTTGGATTAGATGCCGGTTTCTGTTTTGACGAGATGCCGTTTAGAATTCAAAGTAGAACCATGGGCGGGCAATTTTCAGCCCACGTCTGGACCTCTATAACCGCAGGGTTTATTATTGCTTTTCCCTATGTAATATACCAGTTTTGGTTATTTGTGGCCCCGGCAATGCACGATAATGAACGCAAACACGCCAAAGGATTTATATTTATTACTTCCCTGCTATTTTTTATAGGAGTAATTTTTGGTTACTATGTGGTTACGCCATTATCTATAAATTTCCTTGGAAAATATCAGGTAAGTGAAACAGTTTTCAACGATTTTGATTTGGGTAGTTATATAGGTTTGGTTAGAGCTTCAGTGTTAGCCAGCGGACTTATTTTTGAACTCCCTATTGTTATTTATTTCCTTACCAGGGTTGGAGTGGTAACGCCACAATTCCTAAAAAAATACCGAAAATATGCTTTGGTAATTGTACTGATTCTTTCAGCAATAATCACCCCTCCAGATATTGTTAGCCAGATAATTGTGGCTATTCCGGTATTGATACTTTATGAAGTAAGTATTATTATTTCAAAGGTAATCTACAAACAAGAACAAAGAAAATTTAATAAAAAATAGCTATGATTAATAAAGTTGACGAATTCAATGCTTACCGTCAGCAGATGAATGATAAAATCCTTGGTGAGAACAATAAAGTACTCAAAAGGATTTTTAATTTAGATACCAATGCTTTTACAGAAGGCGCGGTAGATAAAAAAACAAAAGAATTATTAGGCCTTGTGGCCTCCCTGGTTTTACGTTGCGACGATTGTGTAAAATACCATTTAGAATCCAGTTACAAAGAAGGTTTAACCCGAGAGCAGGTTATGGAAACCCTGAGTATTGGAACTTTAATTGGAGGTACAATTGTAATTCCTCATCTGCGTCGTGCCCACGAATACTGGGAAGCCTTAGAGGAATCTAAAGAATAACAGGCTGGCATAAAAAATGTAACTTAGCTCTAAAATGCTATTTGAATGAAATTACGAGCCGAGAATTTAGTTAAAGCCTACAAAGGAAAAGAAGTTGTAAAAGGAATCTCGCTGGAAGTGAACCAGGGAGAAATTGTAGGATTACTGGGGCCAAACGGTGCCGGTAAAACCACTTCTTTTTATATGATTGTGGGTCTTATTAAGCCAAATTCCGGAAAAATTGTTTTAGACCAGGTTAATATCACTAAATATCCAATGTACAAGAGAGCACAGCACGGGATTGGATATTTAGCCCAGGAAGCTTCGGTTTTCAGAAAACTTAGTATTGAAGACAATATTATGAGTGTATTGGAACTCACCGATCTTTCTAAAGAAGAGCGTCACCATAAAATGGAAACCCTAATTGAAGAATTCGGTTTAGGCCATATTCGAAAAAACCGCGGTGACCTTTTAAGTGGTGGAGAGCGCCGCCGTACAGAAATTGCCCGTGCCCTCGCAACCGATCCTAATTTTATTCTTCTTGACGAACCATTTGCGGGAGTAGATCCCGTTGCTGTAGAAGATATTCAAAGAATTGTAGCACAGTTAAAGGATAAAAATATCGGGATTCTTATTACCGATCATAACGTGCAGGAAACCCTGGCGATTACCGATAGAACTTACCTGATGTTTGAAGGAAGCATCTTAAAACACGGCCAACCCGAAGAACTCGCCGAAGACGAAATGGTGAGAAAAGTTTATCTGGGACAAAACTTCGAACTTAGAAAGAAGAAGTTATTTAAATAAAAATCGCACTACTCAAATTCTGTAATATATCAATTATAGCTTTCCAAAGGGACGCATCAAATTACGTCATGCTGAACTGGTTTCAGCATCTAATACTCAACAATTTAGACCCTGAAACCAGTTCAGGGTGACGATATATCCTGAAGAATAATTTCAGCTACACCATAAATCCTAAACCTCACAGGTTTAAAAACCTGTGAGATTTTTAATGTACTTTCTCTTCTTTCTTCGGAAAAACCACGGATAAAATCACATAACTCAAAATAATTAAGGGTACAGCTACAAACTGAAATACCAGGATTAACACCAAACATAATAAAAGAAAGAAGTATCGTACTTTATTATCAGCAAAACCCCAGTTTTTAAATTTAAGGGCAAAAAGTTTTATTTCGGCATTTAGGAGATAACAACTAAGAAGAGTAATAGCAATTAAAAACCATTCATTTAAAATTAAACCGGTTAAAAAACTATCGGGTTGATAAGTCAAAATAAGCGGAAAACTTAAAACCAGTAGTGCATTTGCCGGAGTGGGAACGCCTATAAATGAATCGGTTTGCCTATCATCAACATTAAATTTTGCTAACCTGTAAGCCGAAGCTAAAGAAATAAGCAATCCGGTTAAAGCAAGCGTATTAAAATTCCAATCCCACCAACCGGGATTCACTTCCCAACCCGTGTTTTCTACTCCAGAATTTCCCGGCAACGCGTTATCCAGCAATTGATACATCACAATTCCCGGTACTACTCCACTGGTAACAACATCGGCTAAAGAATCAAGTTGCAACCCAATATCACTGGAAACTTTTAAGCTTCTGGCTGCAAGCCCATCAAAAAAATCGAAGAAAATTCCGCCAGCTACAAAAATAGCGGCCATAATGAGACTTCCCTGTACAGCAAAAATAACCGCGATGGTCCCGCAAAGAAGATTTAAAAGCGTAATTAAATTCGGGATATGTCTTTTTATACTCATAGATTGGTTTTCTAAAATACTAAACTAAGCAATTGCCGCCTGTTTGTACAAGTTTTTTTAATTTCAGAAAGAACAATTACAAAAGCTTTAACTTCAAAGAAGCTACCGAATTCTCTTTAAAAAAGAATAGTTTGTTATTTTTGAAAAGAATTTCCTAAGTATGAAAAACCTTCTTTATGCAATTTCAAGCGGACTTTTATTAGCATTTGCGTGGCCAACTTATGGCTTTCCTTTGCTTTTATTTGTCGCGTTTGTACCGCTACTATATGCAGAATTTAAAGTAAGAAATTCTAAAAAGAAATATATTAAATGGAGGGTGCTTGGCCTGGCTTATTTAAGCTTTTTCCTCTGGAACCTCATTACAACATACTGGCTCTATTTTTCTACCGCATTTGGCGGCGCCTTTGCAGTTTTGGTCAATTCTCTATTAATGGCACTGGTATTTTTGCTCTATCATATTGTAGCAAAACGTACCGGATTTAGCGCTGCATCAGCCTTTTTGGTTAGCATTTGGATGGTTTTTGAAAAACTGCATCTCGTCTGGGAATTTTCCTGGCCCTGGTTAAACCTGGGAAATGCTTTTTCTGAATTTCAAAACTGGGTGCAGTGGTATGAATATACAGGAACCTTTGGCGGCACACTTTGGGTTTGGCTGGCCAATATCGCTTGCTTTAAAGCGGTATTACTCTACCAAGAATTCAAGGATAAAGATTTTATTTACCGCGGAATCTTCAAAATGGGATTACTGATTTTAATCCCCATTGGGATTTCCTATTTATTATTAAGCCAGGTTGAAGAAAAAGGAGAAACGATGGAAGTGGTTATCCTGCAGCCAAATATTAATCCGTATACCGAAAAATACAATACCACCGATACCCGGATTGGCGAGTTACTACTGAAGCTCAGTGAAGAAAAAGTGAGTGAGAACACTAAACTTATTTTAGCTCCAGAAACCGTTTTTGCCGATGGAACCGTGCTTCCTAATTTTGAACAATCTGAAGCAGCTTTTTTCTCCAGACAACTTATAAATAAATATCCTCAAACTAATTTTCTTAGTGGGATTTCTTTTTATGAAAGGTTCAGCGATCCGGCAAAAGTTAGGGAACAAAGCAATCAATTAGGACCAAACGACTGGTACGACGATTATAATTCGGCTTTTTTAATGAATTCGGAAGATGTTCCGCAGCTTTATCATAAATCTAAACTCGTAGTTGGCGTAGAGAACTTTCCTTATCAGGAAATTCTGAAACCTATTTTAGGTGATGTTATGATAGATCTGGGCGGCACCGTAGCGATGAAGACCACACAGGAAGACCGGGAAGTTTTCGCTTTAAATAATAATTCGGCTACAGGCCCCATTATTTGCTACGAATCTGTTTATGGAGAATATGTAACGGGATATGTAGAAAATGGCGCAGATTTTCTTAGCATTATTACGAACGATGCCTGGTGGGGCAATTCCCAGGGCCATAAGCAGCATCTTAGTTATGCTAAATTACGTGCTATAGAAACCCGTCGCGATGTAGTGCGCAGTGCAAATACTGGGATTTCAGCATTTATCAATCAAAAAGGAGAAATCACAAAAAGCCTGGGTTATGAGGAACAAGGAAGTATCAAAGCTGATATTCATCTTAATTCAGAAAAAACTTTCTACGTAGAATATGGAGATTATTTAGCGAGAGTAGCGCAATTCCTGGCTCTGTTTATTTTCTTATTTGCTGTGGTAAAGTATAAAAGAAACCGTCCCACCTAGATACTGTTTCCTGCAACTGCCTACTGAATACTGAAGACTGCCAGCTAAACTATTGTCCCCGGAAGAAAATTACCGTACTTAAGGTTTTCAGGATAATATTCAGGTCAAGAAAAATCCCACGGTGTTTAATATAGTAAAGATCGTATTGCAGTTTTACAAGACTATCGGCCTGGCCATTTCCATAATCGGCTTTTACTTGCGCCCAACCCGTTAGGCCGGGTTTTATGACATGGCGAGTTTCATAAAAAGGAATCACTTGAGATAATTCCTCAACAAAAACAGGTCTTTCGGGTCTTGGGCCTATCAAACTCATCTCCCCTTTTAAAACATTATAAAACTGCGGGATTTCATCTAGACGAGACCTTCTTAAAAACTTTCCAAAGCGAGTAGTGCGTAAATCGTTCTTTTGGGCATATTGAGGTCCATTGGGCTCCGCATCTTTTACCATAGTTCTTAATTTCAAAATCCTGAAAACTTCTCCGTATTTACCAATTCTTTCCTGCCGGTAAAAAAGGGACCCACGGTTGCCCAGAAAGTTGGCTATTAGAATAATTGGCAGCATCAGTATCAAAAAGGTTAGCCCTATTATCGCGATAATAATATCGAATATTCTAAAGAAAAATTGATAAAATTTATTCTGATTACTTCGGCTAAAAGGAAAATATCGGTAAAAATCTTTATCTACGTGCTGCACGGGAATGCGCTGGGTAATTTCTTCGTAAACCTGTGTATAATCTTTAATAGGAAAACCCGCCTTCAGCAAAACACTTAACTGGTTATACAATGGCAGCATCAAACCTTCTTTGTAGCCACTGGCCACCACAATTTCGTTTATATGATGCTCTTTAATAGCTTCTGTAAGGTCTTTTATTCCGAACCTAATTAATCTATCTTCATCTATTTCTGAAGAAATGCGATCTTCGGTTTTAATATAACCCACCACCACGTAATTGGGATCAGATTTCTGAAGATCGGAACTAATAAGGTTTATATCAAAAGAATTGCCAACCACCAGTACCCGCTTATAAAACCTTGGGGAAGAAATTAACCTAATGTAAACCAGTCGCCACAGTAACAGCGGAATCAAAATTGCGAGAAAGAAAAATAGAATTTGCAATCGATTTTCAGGCAAACTTGGCGTTAAAAAAGGCGTAAGCATATAGAATAAAACCGTTGCTCCAGAGCTTAACAATGAGTTCTGCAATACGCTATCAAAATTTGACGCTTTTTGGAGATCGTAGAGTTCAAAAATGCTGGCAAAAAGGTTAAAATAAAGGAGTAAAACGAGGGTCCAATACCAGTTTTGTGAATCTATTCTAAAATAATCGAATTCAAAGATAATTCCTATCAGGCTGAGACAGGTTAAAATACAAAGCGAGTCTAACAAACGCAGTAATACCTTGCGCTCAGAGATTTCAAAATGTACAAGTGGCCGTTGGGACATAGCTTACCTACTTACGGGCTAAAGATAGAATTTTTTTAATTTCTTCAACTTTTAATGAGGAAAATCGAGCATCAAAAATTTTAATATAAAACCATAAATGCAAGTACACCTAAATTAAAAGTATACTGACAAATAGTACTTAAATAGCAAGTAGACAGCAAGTAAGTAGGGAGTAGATAGGGAGAAGCCCCCAATGACCCCTTGTAAATAAAGGGCTGCAGTAGAAAACCGGGGTTTCAAAAGGTATATTAAGCACCTAAATGTAGCATTATAGGCCAAAAAGCACGCAAAAAGTATAAATAGGTATAAAAAAGTACCAAAAGGGTGAAATTAGGTTATTTTTAAGCTGAAAACCCAAACTAATACAATCTGCCAAGAAAAACATCTTTCCAATCCTTTTTTACAATTTCCCAATCGAATTTTTCTGCCTGCCGTCGAGCATTTCTGCAAAGTTTTTTGGATAAATCCTGGTTTATAAGTAATTCTTTAATGGCACTTAGCATAGCGGATTCACCATCGGACGGAACCAAAATTCCCGTTTCTTCGTTCCGAAGCAAATAAGGAATTCCGCCAACAGTGGTAGAAACAATTGGTAATCCGAGAGCCATCGCCTCTATTAAACTTACCGGGGTGTTATCTACATTAGTTGTATTAAGAAAAATATCATATCCTTCTGAAAGTGCGATCCATTCAGACTTGCTTAATTTTCCAGTGAATTTTACCGGTAATTTATTTTTTTTAGCATAATTCACGCATTCCTTATAAGAATCGTCTTTTTCTGGCCCCACCATACAAAGTTCGGCTGCAGGGAATTCTTTTAAAAGTTTTTCCAAAACCTGGAGTGCAAGTATCGGATTATAGATCTCAGCAAAAGCACGAACCCAAAGGAGTTTTGGTTTTAAGACTTTCCTCGGTTTAAATGGATAATCTTTTAAAAAAATAGAATTCGGAATGTATTTCAGATTTGCATATCCTGCTTTTTGAAATATGTCAAAAAGATAGCGTGAAGGCGCAATATTCATTTTTGCATTTTTAAATAAGGAAGCAGATAGTTGAGGATCCTTTTTTAATCTCAACGGAAGCTCACCACCGTGGAGAAGCAAAATATAATCAATCTGCAAATTCCTACAGAGTTGAGCTGTGAGCACGGCAAACCAGAAATTTCGTGTACTGTAGGTATCAATTAGCACATAATCTACCCAAGCTTTATTTTTAATAATAGAAGTTAACATGTCAGATAACCTCAGCACCTGATTTTTATGGGAAGATGAAGTCTTTACTTCAAAACCTTCATTTCTTAATAATGGAGATAATTTATCTATAGAAGTTGGCGCCCCGCCCCGGTTTTCTAGTTCATTGCCTATATAAAGCAGTTTTTTCATCTGTTTATATTTTTAACCCAAAGGTTGGAATTAGGAACAAATTTATAATTATACTTCGGCTTGTGGCCAATCTTTGGGTCCAGCATAGTGCTGGTTTCATGAGTTGAGCACCCTGTTCCAATCGGTTTTTACTTTTTCCCAGGCAAAATTTTCAACTTTCTTGCGGGCATTTTCGGTAAGAGATTGTGCTTTTTTCGGATTTTTTATAAGCCTATCAATTTCTGCAGCCATATCCTGGGCATTATTAACCGGCACCAGTAGGCCATCATCATTATTCTTAATGAGAACGGGCATTCCTCCAACATTTGTGGAAACCACTGCCAGCCCCAGGCTCATTGCTTCTATAACACTAATGGGAGTATTATCTATATTTGTGGTGTTGATAAAGAAATCGTAGTTTTTTGAAAGTTTTGCCCAGGCTTTTTTCTTCAATTTCCCTGTAAACTCAATGTCAAGTTGATTTTTGGCGGCAAACTTTTTACAGGTTTTCATCGTTCCGTCCTTATCTGGCCCTACCATACAAAGTTTGGCGTTCGGATAATCTTTTTTCAACAATAAAAGCACTTCTAAAGCCATTACCGGATTATAGCGTTTCTGAAATCGTCTTACCCATAATAATTTAGGAGCAAAATTTTCTCGCTTTTTAAACGGATAATTCTCCATTTGAATCGCATTGGGAATAATTTTGATATTATAAAAACCTTCAGCTTTAAAAATATCATATAAAAATTTAGAAGGAGCTATATTGATTTTGGCTTTTCCAAAGAGACTCTTACTGTATTTTTTGGAAGCGTGTAAGCGTTCCGGAAGGTTACCACCGTGTAAAATAGGTATATATTCTAAATTGTACGCCTGGCAGGTTTTAGCCACCAGATAGGCGTAGTAAAAGTTCATCGCCCCATAAGTATCGATCAGCACAACATCGGTAGTTTTATGATAGCGCACAATGAGTTCAAGCATTTCGATTAACCTCAGGCCTTTATTACTTCGGGTAGAAGCTGTCTTCACCTTATAACCTTCCTTCCGCAGCATTTTGCTAAAAAAAGAGATATAGGTTGCCGTAAAGCTGTTAATCTGTAAGTCGTTTCCTATGTACAGGATGCTTTTTGTCATCTACTATATATAATAAGGCCAATCCATACACAAAGCCCGGTAAGGCAATTCGCATTGCCGAATGATTAATGGTTAAAAACCAAAATGCTAAGAACGCCAAAAAATAATAATTGTTCTTAAACTTTGTCCAGAAAATTATAGGAACTAAGATAAGAATTAGAATAGCAACCAGTCCCAAAAGGCCATGTTCTGATAATAATCTGCTAATTTCATTATGGGAAGCAGTGGCAGTTCCGGTCATTTCGCTACGCATTCCTTTCCCTTTTCCAACGCCGATACCAATTACGGGATTATAATAAAATCCTTGAAGCTCGGTAATGATAAGTTCTGTTCTTCCTGTAGTGATATCATCTTCCAGTCTTCCAGCTGCATCTCTGTTAGTATATCTATTAACTATAAGACCTTCAGTCTTTATAGCTGTAAATATCCATAAAATGACGGCTATAACGCCAAATACTCCCATTTTAAAAACAATCTTGCTTTGCTCCTTACTATCCTGTTTATAAAAATACACAGCAATAAAGGCTATAATACAAATGAATGCAGTTAATACACCACCCCTGGAAAAAGTTATAATCGCCCGATAGCTCATCATGGACAGCAACCCAATATCTATAAAATTTATTGTTTTATTTTTGATAAGGAAAAAACGAGTAAAGAGTATTATGGCGCCCATTCCCATTACTGTAGAAATTTGATTAGGACCAAAACCGCCCGACGTAGCATAATTTGAATTAGTTCCGCTCATAAGAGCCTCACCAATACTGGGGGTATACAAAAACAGGTAAAACATATGGGCAACAAGCGGCAGCAAAAGCATCAGCATTACATAATCAAACTGGGTTTTAGTTATTTTTTTATAATAACAATATAATGCCGAAACTCCTAAAGTCACCGGGCCGCTGAGATTAAAAGCTATGGCTTTTCTAAAAACAACATCATAATCTAATGTAAACGAAGCGACGACCACACCAGGGAAAAGAATAAGTAGGTAAAACCAATACGAAACAGTTTTTACAGAAGTCCCTTTGTAAAACATTCCAATGAGCAGAAACAAAATAACGGAATATTTACCGGTTTCATAAAAAACCATAGAACCGGTCATTCGATAAAAAACCTCCGCCCCGGAAATATAGGCCGCAGCCATTAGGGCTTCATTATTTTTATTTTCTTTTAGAATGACATAAAATATCCAAAAGCCTAACGTACCGAATAATAAAAACTGGCCCGCCGGTCTATACATATATACCAACACTGCTATCAAAAGATGAAGCAATAGTAATTTTAGATAGTTTATGTATTCTAGCTTTTTAATAGGGTTTCCTTTTATATATAATCTCAGGATGAAATCATCGAATAAGTTTTAATATTCTAGAACCTGTTTATTTACTCACTTGTTTCAATAAGATTTCGCTTGTATAAACTTAAATTCTTTTGTAGAAATTAAGTAAATCTAATCTATAGGAATTTTCTCCAAATCGAGAACTTATTCTACTTTTTAGTTCTGCTCCTTTAAGTAAGCAAAGTTCATTATTTTCAGCAAGACTTAAAATTGCCTGAGCAAGTTCTTCGGAGTTGTTCCGATCCACCAAAATCCCGGCGTTTCCGACTACTTCTGGAATCTGCCCCACATTTGTGCATACAACCGGCAGAGCGGCCATTCCATATTCCAATAATGCCAAAGGCATACCTTCTGAACGAGAGGATAAAATTCCCAGGTTTGCCTGCTTTAATATTTTAGAGATATTCTTTTGGGTTCCGTAGAAAAAGATTCTATCAGCGGCTGCCGATGAAGAAATCTCTTCAAGCACAGCTTTAGAGTATGCAGTGTCAGGATCTTCCCCTATTAAATGTAAACTGATTATTCGGCTAGAAGCCGCCGCTAATTCGAAAGCCCTCAAGAGATTAAGATGATCTTTTTGTGGTCTTATATTCCCAACACATATAATCTTAAAACTGTCAATTTCTCCTTTTAATTTCGGAAATGGACTTCTTATTCCATTTTCAACAATAAAGTTATTTAAATGAATTACCCGTTCAGCCTTCAGTGTTTTTTCAGCCCATCTTTTCAAAACTATATTTACAGATATAATTCCATCGAAATACCCTGAAAGTGGCTTAAGCACTTTTATGTTTCTTGCTTCCAAATTTTCACTTTCCCCATAATGATCATGCCATACGAGTTTTACTTCATTCGATAACTTCATCAACACTCCCAAAAACCAAGAAGTGCCGTGGGCATGGATAATGTCAATTTTGTTATCAATTATATAATTTCTCAGTCTCAAAATCGCTTTAGGATCAAGACTGGATTTTTTATTTAAAAAAAGATATCCCACCTTCGTTTTTAACTCGGCTTTCAAAAAACCTTCCATCCTCGTACAACATAAAAAAGATCCATCCAAATGTGGTTCTAGAGCATTGGCTACATTTACCGCCATCCTTTCTGCACCACCCGGCCTTAAACTATCTATTAATTGCAGTACTCTCACTTTTTGATATTATATTCTATAAACGTCACCCTGATTATTTCAGAGACTGCTCCGTAATTTATTCGAAGGTCTAAGCTTTTTTCGGAACCAACAGTTTCTTAATTTCTGTTTCAAACCTCTCCAAAGTATATTGCTGACTCCATTCCTGGGCGGCAATGGACATTTGCTTCAGTTTTTCAGGATGTTTTAAAAGCTTAGTTAAACTTGCTAAGTCGTCTTTAAAAAACTCAGTTCTCGATACATCCCGACTCCCGTCGGAACACTCGAATTGACGATTTTTCTCAGATTCATCATTCAACAAAACACTTCTCTTCTCTTTTCTTTTATCTAAACTCTCTCCTCTCTTCTCTTTTTTCTCTTCTCTTTTTTCTACATCACAGATTAATATCCCACGGCTTCCATTCCCTAACATCCACGGCACACAGCTTACAGGAGTAGCGATGGGAACACAACCATACCACATTCCCTCTGCTATTGCCTTGGGCCAGCCCTCGCTTTTTGAGAGCAGAATAACAAAATGGGCGTCTTTATATGCTTCTTTTAATTCTTCCAGACTTTTTCGACCTTTTAGTTTAACGAACTCCTGCAACTCATTCCTTTGTATATAATCACTGAGCGAATTTTTTAAAATTCCATCTCCAAATATTTCAATTTCTGAAAACACTCCGTGATCATTAAGAGTTTCGATGAGTTTAATAGCCTCAAAAACTCCTTTTCCCTCCACCAGGTTTCCGGTATAGATAAACTTATAGCGTGGAGTAAAATCTTTTTCAATCACTTCTTTATCTTTTTTTGAAAAACTTGCGGTAAAGAAAGGAACTATATTCTTACCATTTCCTTGCCAGTCACCATAAACCAGCACCTGAATATTCTTACTTAAAAAAGTATTGCTTAGTATTTTCTGCTGGAGTTTATATGTCCAGGGCTGCTTAGCTTTAGGATCCCAATTCCCGGCATATTTTACTGTTTTCGGCTTATCTGGAAAAAAAATTTGAATTACCGAGGCTATTAATCCAATATTACCCGGACAACGTAGATGGATATGGCCAGTTTTAGCCATAGAATTATAGATCATATAAGTTATTAGCGGTAACTTTGAAAAAGAAGAAATAATATTTTTTGGAGATAAAAATTTTACTGACGGAATTGAAATGAATTTTAATTTTTCGTGTTCATATGGAATTTCAGCGAAACGATTTTTTTTTTTATTTAATGGAGCCACAACCTCTACCTCATCCACATGTTGCAGCCAAAGATTCATTTCCCTTATATAAGGGGCATAGGAAAAATACCTATCTTTTATAACTCTGTGATCGACATATGTATATATTGAAAAACGTCGCATAATTTGATTCTATTAACACCCTTCATCAAATTTTAAAAGATAACGTAAAACAGCTTCAGGATGAATGTGATCTTCAAAATATTTTCGGGCATTTCTTTCTAACAAAAGTCGGTATTCTTCATCTTCTATAAGAATTTGTATTGCTTTTTTTACATCATCTTTTTCCCCAGATGTATAATGAATATGCTCTCCATGAATTAAAGGTGCCTGCAACTCATTTATATGTTTTGTAGAAATTATAGCTTTTCCCAATGCCAAAAATTCCGCCAGTTTCCAGCCATGGCAATGTTCAACAGCTGGAGTATTAAAAACAACAATTGAATATTCTATTTTCTCAACGTAGTTTTCAAAACCTATTCTTTTATCTATAAGCTCTTCAAAGCCTGTTTTCTTTCTATCGGAACGAGGAGCAAAACCGCCCTCAAATTCTAACCCATTCAATTCTTTACAAGCTACGATAAAATTTGATCTACTTTGGTTTGTTGCTCTTTCCTTTTCCCATAAGGAACTAATAAAATAAACAAAGTTCCTGTTTGAATGCGTGCTTTGTTTGAAAGCTGAAAGAGGTAATCTTTTGTACTGCCTCCAATAATTTGCAAAGAATTTTTTTTTAGAAATTATCCTTTCCTTTGATTTCCAGTAATTTAGGATGGATAAATTTATAGTCCCTAATAAATCCCAGGTCCTAACTCCGAAATTAGGACTTATAGGAATTATTTTGTGTTGGCCTTGTGCCAATATATATTCTTTATGAAAGTTAACCTTGCCATAAATATCACACCATTTTAGAAGTTCAGGAGTTATCTTAGGAGTATCATTCGCATCAATAATTAAATTTATTTTATTCCCTCCAGATTCAATGATAGCCACCAATGATCTATCTGCAAATTGGGGAAATTCACCGTATGAAAATCTTACATTTTTCTTACCGTAAAGTGTATAAAAACCCTCTATATAAAAAGAGTAGTAGAAAACATCTAAAAAGGAATAAATAACTACCTGAGCCATAAAAAGATATATCGATTTGCATTCTGATCAGTCATCACGAAAGAAATTATAAATATCTAACAAATTAAATTTTAAAGTCCGTTTATATTGAAAAGCCTTTTCTCCATCTGTATTCCTATCGCCATCATATACCATATAATACCCTTTTTCATTTGACTGTACATCCAGGTGGTGCATCCCCCGATTAAACCAGGGAATTTCTGATTGAGGACCGAAATACATTTTGTGAGCTAAAGTTAACTCTAATTGTCCAGAATTGTTCCCCAGTTTATGTATTGAAATACCGGTCCCATATCCCAGTGTTCTGTTTTGAACAGGCAAATACCATTCTTCATCTACCTTAAAAAAGCGTCCTCCAGGTCTACTCTCATTCCCCCATCTCGATTTATAATTTGGATATTCTTCCCATTTTCCATTTAAAGAATCTGCGGTGAAGAAAAATTGTTCAAGATTATCATTTACCCCCACAATAAGGTTCAATTCTTCACTTAATAAAATAGAAGGATCTTTAATTCCAGTATTATGCAGTAAAGTATCTTCTACCTCCCATTCCAATGGAAACTTTCTTGCTTTATATAATAAAACACTCCCACTTCCCTTTGTTTCCGGAAGCATATAATATTCATGCTTATATTTAAAGACTTGCGGATAAGAAAGATGAAAATCTTCATCTAAAACTATTCCCTGATATTTGTAATCCAATCCATCTTCAGAAGTAAATAAGCTGATATCCGCATTACCTTTACTTTTCAATTCGGTAAACAAATAATAACCAGAACTATCAATAATAAAAAAAGGATCTGCTATATAATCAATACCTTCAGGAATTAAAGCATCGATTTCTTTGTAACTAAAAATGTTATTTTCGTCCAATTTTGGTGCGGGAAACAGGTTTTGGGATTGCATATAACCAACTGACCAATTTCCTACGGCCGGAGTTATAAAAGGATATCTATAATTAAAGATTAAAAGGATTATCAGAGTGAACAAAAAAAAACTAATAAACCATATTAAAATTTTTCTCATTTTCAATTTTCTATTCGAGGACCTGCATAGGTTATGATTTCCCCATCGTCAAAAAATACAGTTTTATACGGATAATTTATCTCCTTAAAAAACTCTTCAACTGATTTATAAGTTAATTCCCCCTCAACTAGATGATAGGTTGCAATACTTAAATTGGGTTTGAAATTCGAAAGCATTTTTTTTGCTCCCTTTAGGATATTTAGCTCTGCGCCTTCAACATCCATTTTAATAAAATCTATTTTTTTAATTTTATTTTCCGCAACAAAATCATCAAGACTTGTAACTTTAATTATATTCTCCTGAGAATCTTCAGCCTTATAAAATGATGACGAGGCGACACTGCCCGCTTCATAAAATTTAACTTCTCCCCTATAAGACCAAAGCCCTTCTTTAATAAGGTGAATATTTTTTGGGTTTCCATTTAAATTTAAGTTTTCTTCCAATCCTTGTAAATTCTTTTTATCGGGCTCAAATGAAAATACTTTACCAGATTTCGCTTTTTCAGCATATACCAAACTGAGGATTCCATTAAAAGCTCCAGCATCAATTACAGTGTCATCTCTACCAATCTTATAATATTTTTCATAACGCTCAATTTCCTTTGTAATAAAATATAAGGGAGTGGAAGAAAAAATAGACCAAGAAGCTGTTTCTGTCTTATAAGAATTGTTTTTAAGGCTAAACTTATATCCGGGTTGTTTTGTATTATAGTAAAGAACTTTAATTTGTTCCGTAATAAATTTGGGCAAAAATTTTATAACTTCTCTCATTAAACTGGTTTATTTATTAGCAAACTCCACCATCCTACTATTCGCCCCAGACTCTCAGTAAAAGCCTTTTTTCTTTCGGAAGTTGTAAGTACATTACTGAATCTAACTAAAGTTAATAAAAAAGCTGTAGCGTGCCATTTTATCCTCGAATTTAAACCTGGTGAAGTATATTTTACCCGCCAAACATACCAACCATTTCTAATCACCATTTTACCATATTTAAACTGATTGGGACGACCAGATTCATTGTGATGATGATAAAGTAGTGCTGCAGTATTAACATATAGCTGACCTAATTGTGAGGCTCTCAAGCAAAAATCCATATCTTCATAAAGGCCATAGCCTTCAAAGTAAGATGAAAACTTAATTTTATTAAAAAGATCTTTTCGATAGGAAGCCACACCTCCCATAAAACTTTCTACTTTATAGCTTTTTCCGGTAGGCGGTAAAAATCCGATGGCATAACCATTAGAAAAATCGGGCATGTAACCCGGTGGAACATCTGGCTGTAAGCCCAGTTTCTGTCTAAGAAGATGCCTGCTTCCCAACTTTCTTGAGAATCCATCATATTCAAAATCATCAAATTTTATAACCTCTTTATCCTTTTTCCATTCTACTTCATCTTTAATATATCCCCCAACTCCCACGGCATCCGGAAATTTGTGATAAGTATCTAAAAGGTTTTGGAAATATGTTGAAGTAAGCACAATATCATCGTCAAGAAAACAAACAATTTCAGAAGAAGTGGCTACTCTTTCTATACCAAAATTCCGCTGCTTTGTGAGTCCCCTATTATTTTCCCTCACCTTGAAGTATTCCAGGTTTTTAAAAGAATTCACTTCTAGTTCCTTTCGGGTTTCATCATTCTTAGAACCATCTATGATAAGAATTTGATTAGGAAAAAGTGATTGTTTTACTACTGATTTAAGTAATGTTAACAAAGGTCCGGGCCGCTGGTAGGTACAAACAATTAAGGTAAATTTCATTAAATTCTTTTAAAAGCGCTCCCCTCTTTTCAGAAGGTTTTGAGCATAAAACATCGCTTTATTGAACTGTAGGATTTTAAAAGGTAGATTAAGAAAACGCAACGGTGTTTTTTTAAAATCCTTCGAAAGGTACAAAAAGAGATAACGTTTTTTATATTCCTTCACTTGCTCAGGCTTAAAATGCTTTAAAATTCCATAAAGAATGGTAGGGCTTGGTACCGGTCTAATTTTACCTACTGGTTTATCTAACTCCCATGGCTGTCTTTTTCGTTTTTTCCCTAAAACTGAAGATTGAATTCCCCAAAATCTATATCCTCCTGAGGGTGGTTTAAGATGTAAGTTAACCGAATAAGGGTTAAACATTAATAGCATACCATTTTTTATAAGCCTGAAACCAAAGTCAGCATCTTCTCCGTAACCGCCATCAAAATTAATATCATTTCCTTTAATTTCTTCTACCCACTCCCTCTTCACGCAAGAATTCGCATTATTAAAGGTTTGAGCAGCCCCTGCCTTAAAGCGTTCTCTCCCTTTTCCTTTCAAAATTCTACGCAAATCATCTAAATCCTGACGATAATCTGAGGCTTGAATATCCAATCCGGTACAGCCATCAACCTTATAAGTTTGGAGAAACCTAAGATGATTTTCAGCAAAATCCGGGAGAATTCGTGTATCATCATCTGCAAAAATTATATAATCTGATCTACACAGTTCAATCGCCTCATTCCTGGCTTTACAACTTCCTTTAGATTTTTGCCACTTGATTATCAATTCAAAAGGATAATCTGATTTTTTATACAGATTTACATCCCTTTCTTCTTTTGGTGTAGCATCAACAACAATAACTCGTTGGGGTAAATAAGTTTGATTTTTATAATCCTCCAGCAATTGCAACGTATAATCCTGGCGAAACATAGTGGGAATAATTACATCTACAGTTGGCTTCCCAATCAATTTAGTGAGCGGCCTTGAAGGAAAACTAACAAGATTATGCTTTTTAAATTCTTTTCTTCTTGATTTATTAAAAGATCTAAATTCTCCTATTGGAGCAATTAGAGATTCTCTCAGATACATATACCAACTATGCCTCTTTTTAAAATTTTTTAGAAAAAATAAATAACGATCTTCTGCAGAAATAATAGGGTTATTTTTTTCGCTTGAAAAAAGTCCATCAACAAAGAGCGGAACGGCACCGCCAAATCTTAACATCCTATAACCAAGATCAAGGGCAGCAGTAGACGTTGAAAAATAATCCTTGCTAAAACCATTAAAAAATTCCCAGCATTTTTTTCTAATTACAAAACTATTGGGATTAATCCTCCAATTCACAGAACGATTCAGGTTAGGCAAATCGTTTAAATAAAACCAAAATACAGCTGTTTGATAAACCAGTTCAGGAAAAATATCGTGATAACCTTGTGTCAGCGAACTGTGCCATAGATCACCAGGCCCGGAAACCAGCTCTTCCAGAAGATTAAAATCAGGTTCTCCAGTATAGAGTAAATACTCTCCATCTTTCGTTTGATATTGTTTTAGTTCCATTTTATCAAACATTTATATTTTTTCATTTTCAACGACCTTCTTGTAAAATGCTAAATTTCTTTTAACCACTACTTGAGTTGAAAATTTCTTTTTCACTCTATCTCTAGCTGCCTTACCCATTTCAGCCGCCTCACAAGGATTATCTAACAAGTAAAGGATTTTTTCGGCGTAAGCTTTATGATCTTTAGGATCTTCAGTAAATCCAGTTACCCCGTTAAGCATTACTTCTTTTGCCCAACCAATGTTTGAGGTAACCAGTGGCTTTTCCATTGCCATGGCTTCCAGCCAGGTCATTGGCAGTGCTTCAGCAAGACTTGGTAACACCACCACCTCAGCAAGGGCTAGTTTTTGCTGCACTTGTTCATAGCGTAATTTAGATATCCATATCACCTGTGCGTTAGCTTTCTTAGTAAAAGTTGATTCTAATAACGTCTTAGTGGATGTTCCTGTAAAAATATCTATTACATCAGGGCCTACAAAAATTAACTTCGCATCTGGATGATGCTCCACAACAAGATTGAAGATTTCTGCTAATTCAAGTACTCCTTTCTTCCTGATAATTGATCCGAAATACAAAATAACATTGCGATCCGGCTTTTTTCCTGTTGGTTTAAATATATCAGTATCAATACCATTCGGAATTACTGCAATACTAGTCTTTAAATTGAAGATTTTAGAGGTTTGTTCCGCGTTAAATTTACTAACAGAAACAAAAGCATTTGCTCCTTTCAAGGCCAATTTTTCATACAAGTAGTTCTTTCTTTTTTGCTTGCGCCCCTCTAGTTTACAAAAATAGGCGTCGCTGCCATGAAACCTCAGTACAATTGGTGCTTTTAAATTCATAAAAGCTGTCAATCCAGTCCAATCTGGTGCTTCAACCAAATCAATATTGAATAAACTGATGAGATTATTCAGATATTTTTCGATTGATTTACGATATAGGAAGAAGCCAAGAGCAGGATATTTTTTTTGCTTGAGCGAGTGTATAGAAATGCCATTATCAGAAAAGACCTGAGACTTTTTCTGACCAACTACAACTACAATTACATGAACACCCTTAGCTATCAGTTCATAACTGAGATTCTTAATACTGGTACCCAAACCTCCCGACGTCCCAGTGTTTTCGTGTGGGTATTCTGGAGTAAGAAAAGCTATTGTCATTGTTCAATTTTTAATCCAAATCCCTGAAATATTCCTTCCGTTGAGCTGCCTTTCAGTGATATACATTTCTTCCATTTTTCTCAGCTCATCATCCAGATCATACTTCAATTTTCCATAAAACCCATATGATCTATGACTAATCAGGGAAAAATCATCCAGGTTCTCCTGTAAAAACCGGAGAGAAATTCCTTTATCCACAGTGTTATTCTTTGTTTCCACATGAATATCTGTTACACTCCAAATTTCGTCTGCAGACATTCTTTTCTTAATCACTTTTTCCTCTAGTAGTTGATCGTTAATTAGATCAATATAATTTTTTCTTCCAAGGAGACGATTTATTCTTGATTTAATTGATTTGGGTATATAAGCGGTAAAATCCTTATCTAATGATTTTAATTTCTGTTGCTCCTGCAATTCTTTGACTCTTTCCTTATATAACCTGTCATTAAGATAATCTCCGTTAGGATCCTGCAAATGGATAAAAATTCCTCCTGTTCTTAATTTCTCGGAAATCATTTTTAAAAATTTTTTAAGCTCGGGAATATGATGCAGAACTGAACAAATCAAGACTAAATCAAACTTACTTGAAATTTGATGTAACTCGGCATTAATAACTGAATATTTCACATCCCAATTCTTAGCCTTTTTTCCTGCCAACTCCAACATCTTTTTAGATGTATCCAGTAATGTTACATTTTCAATATAAGGCTCAATCCGAGAATTCAGAAGAAATTCTGTACTCATCCCGGTCCCACATCCAACATCTATTACTTTTAACTTTTTTTCTGAAAAGGAACAGTGATCAAACAGATCAGATATCAGTAAATTAATTTGCTCCTGAAGACTATTCTTCATATCAGCGTGCATCTGGTCATACTGCGCTGCCTCATGATCATGAAAAATAACGTTTACTCTCTCCTGAAATTTTTCGGCGGATAGCGTGCAACCTTTTTTTTTCATCAAAGGTATTAATGAATTATAGCTCATGTCTTTTGATCGTTATATTTCGGCAATAAATTTATATGATTTTTCACCATTTCATCGAGATTATAATTCTCTCTAACCAATCGACTCACATTTACATCTATTGCAATAGAACCACATAAAATATTCTGTAAAATAGCTGCTAAGGAATTAATGTGTTTAGGATAAAATAGAAATCCGTTTATTTTATCCTGTATAATTTCTGTATTCCCTCCAACAGTTGTTGTAACAACCGGTACATTGGCTGCCAAACTTTCCAGTATGGAAAGACTAAAACATTCCATATAGGTTGGCTGTAGCATATAAGAATAATTCTGGAACAAGTTTGAAAGATGTGGTGTACTACCTTTAAACCTTATTTGCTGCTGTAATTTATATTTTTCAACCTGTTTTTTCAAGATATTTTCATAAGGTCCTTCTCCAAAAACATCTATTTCTATCAATTCTTTATGATGCTTACTCAAAAGATAGACTGCTTCTATGAGATCCTGTAATCCTTTGGATTCCCGTAAATGAGACGCCACGACCATCTTGCCGAAATTCTCCTCTTTTCTTTGCTTATAACTTGATGTATCTATTCCGTTATAAACAAGTTTTGTCTTATTTTTTAAATGCCTCCCATAATCATTTAGAATAGCGTCTACAGTGTATTTTGACACTCCTACAAAACAGTTAATATACTTTGAATATAATTTTCCTTCAATTTTTTTTCTGATCCTCTTTTCAAAAGAAAAGCCATTTAATGGACGAGGATTATGGTCGACTGCTATTACATGTCCAACGCCTTTTTTCTTTATTTTTTTATAGAAAGGAGTACATAAGGATACAAAATGAGTAATTGCAACATCGAATTGTTCTTTATCAATTACCTCCAGAAAGAGCGCTTCCACTGTCTCTTCCTTTGCCAGAAACAAATTAAAATCTTCATAAAAATCAAAAGCAATACCTCCTGAAAAAAACCAGTTAACATCTTCTCCTTTCTTGAGTAGAGCTTCGTTATAAGCTTTAAAAAAACGATCCATTCCCCCAACTCTATTGGGATTAAGTTCATAATTACATATAACAGCTATGTTTTGATTTTTGATCAACTATTAACTAATTTTTTCAAAGTCTTTGCAATTCGCTCACTGGTTCTCTTTAGTGGTTTTCCTATTTGAAGTTCAAGTAACTTCTCTCTTTCTTGAGAGTCTGCCTTTGGATTATCAAGATAAAAATTAATTGCCTTAACCAACTCTTTTTTATTTTTGGCTATTCTCACAGCTCCACTTTCCACTACTTCTTTATAGTGAGCATAATTTAAAAATCTTTGATCATTGTAAAGGCCATTATGCTCATTGCCAAAAACAGGATTGATTACAGGTTTTTCAAAAAGCATAAAATCCAGGCTCATTGTTGAGCACATATTAATGTTTAAATCAGTGTATTCCAAAATAGCTCTCAGATCTGTAAGATCTTGCCTGGACGGCACTCTTTGGCTCCAGGCCTCGGGATGATTTTTTCTTGAGACTTTCCATTCAGGATAATTCCATTTAATAAATGGAAATTTATCTTTCAAAAACCTGAACCTATCCGGGTCTTCGGCTGGCGATGTCCGAACCAATAAATTGACAGGGTAAAAAATTTCTTTCTGCTCTATGGCTGTAGCTATTGATTCAATGTATAACTCATCATTTCTACTGGTTGAAATATCTCCACAGCTATAGTAGATAGTTTTTCTTCCATTCTCCAATTCGAACTTTGAGTAAAATTCCGTTCTGTTCATTGTATACTCTTCCATGACATACGGTTCAAATTGAGGGGTGCCCACTACTTCAACTTTATTTTTATTTACCTTTGGATAAAAATAAAGTAGATCTTTTTTCATTAAGCCACTCCATACCAGGTAAAAATCAAAAGTTGCCGCCATTCTCCCCTTAGAAGCCAGATTGTCCCAACTAAAAATAAAAGCTCCTGTTTTAATTCCTTTACTTTTCGCAGCTAAAAAAATTGGAAGAAGGTTTGGTGGACGCTGATGAGTAAAAAGCAGCAAATCTGGTGAAAATTTATCTAGGGAATCAAAACACCACTTGGTGACCCGGTTGCTCTCAATACTTCTATGCTGCATAGCTTCCAGGAATAGGATAAAATCTTCTTTGTGAAATTTATTCGTAATACCGTATATAAATCGTGTGGCTATTCCATGGGAAGAATTGCTTTTTATTTTATTAGCCTTTAAATTATCATTAATTCCAAAATTTTCTTTATGCGCCTGTAAATGAGCTACCTCTTTGGCTTTTCGCCAGAACCAGGATTTAAAAGGTTCAATGAAGATAGGAAGTTCTACCACCTCTATTCTGGAGTCCCTCTCCTGTTGATAAACATTTCGGGGCAAACCAGAAAAGATAACAATTCTATCAAATTGTTGTTTTGCCTGAGGAAGAAAATCACTTAAAACAAAATTCCGATAGCCAACTCCATCTGTAATTACAAGGCCCAGGGTTTTTTCATGTTTATGGCAATTTTGCATTCTGTTTAGGTTTGACAACAAAAATAGCAGAATAAACAAGCTTATATCCATAAAAATTCTTATTTCTAGAACATAAGAAATATTGAAATAATCTCTCGTCTTAATCTAATAATTCATATTTTCGGTTTTACAAATTTTCTCTCAAAATTGCAGTGATGAATAGAATTTCTTTGATCCAAAACCTTATCAACGAGAGAGAATATTCAGTTTATCTGGAAATTGGAACGTATAAAGGCGTTTCCTTCCTGCCTATAAAATGTGCAACTAAAATAGCTGTGGATCCCAAAATAAAAATCTCCTTGCTTAAAAAATTAAAGCTGCATTTCAGTAAAGAAAAGAATACAAAAAATTTCTATTTTGAAATGACTAGTGATAGTTTTTTCCAGAAGAGAAAAAAGTTCCTGGAGAAAATTGGGAAGCTGGATATCGTTCTGGTGGATGGTCTGCACACTTTTGAGGCAAGTTTAAAAGATGTTCTAAATTCATTAAAGCATCTTGACGACAATGGTGTGATAATCATGCACGATTGTTTCCCCCCTCACCAGGCTGCTGCTACTCCAGCATCATCCGGGGCTGAAGCAAAAAAAATGGGAGTAGAAGGATGGACCGGAACCTGGTGTGGAGACGTATGGAAAACAATTGTCTATCTACGAAAAAAATATCCTGATTCCCTTGAAGCCCAGGTTTTGAATACCGACTTTGGATTAGGAGTAATTAATCCTTTAAGAAAATGCAAAGACCTTAAGCTTGACATTAACCAGGATCTATTCCAAGAGGTAAATGCATTGGAATACGAGTATCTTATTTCAAATAATGGAAAAGCTATAGGACTCAAAGAAGTTTCCTAAATTATATCATCTATCACCGCACCTCATATATAGAAATGGATAAAAACCAGGCAAAAAATATCGTTCATTATAACAAGAAGTATAAAGACATTGCTATTGAAGAGACTTTGGAAAAGCTTAAGAACCTTGATAAATTTTTAAGCGATGCTACCCAAACGGATACAAGTTGGGTCGGCCTATATAAACAAGGTTTTAAGGATGCAATTAAAGGCAAAAAAGTACTGGAATTGGGATGTGGAGATTGTGTGAACGCGGCTATAATGGCTGGTCTTGGAGCAAAAGTGTATGCTAATGATATTGCCAGCGCCAGTGGAGAAATAGTTAAAAAACTGAATCAATCGTGCAATTTTAAAAATCCTATTGTATTTATTGAAGGAGATTTTTTAAAAGTACCCTTTGAAGAGAAAAATTTCGATTTTGTAGTTGGAAAAGCCTTTATCCATCATTTAAGCTTAGCCATTGAACAAGAATTTATTAAAAAAATAGTTCGACTTCTTAAAAGGGAGGGAGAAGCTCGTTTTTTTGAACCTGCAGTAAATAATAAGTTTCTTGATGAAATACGCTGGCACTTACCCGTACCTGGAAGGCCTTCAAAATTTAATAGAAAAGCTTTCACTAAATGGAAAGAAAATGACCCTCATCCTGAAAGGGATAATAGTTCAAAACATTTTAAAAACATAGGTTTAAAGTATTTTGAAGAGGCGGAGATAATTCCTTTAGGAAGCCTGGAAAGATTTCATAGGATCTTACCTAAAACAGCAAATCACCGGAAGTTTAGGAGAGAGGCTTTTGTTTACGAGGATATGTTACCGAAGAAAATAAATAGTCTATTTGCGAGGAGTCAGGTAATTATATATAAAAAGCCTAAGGCTCATTCTACGGCAATGGGATAAATTTGATATTCATTTTTTAGGTCTTAAATATCTCTCAAAAACTATAATCAACAAAATTTTCAAAATGACCAGAACGGAATTGCTTCAACAACTTATCGATAAAAATCGATATAAAAGTTATTTGGAAATAGGAACTTTTCAAGGTAAGTCTTTTCTGCCATTGAAAATCAATAAAAAAGTGGCAATCGATCCATCCTTTAAGATCAAAAAAAAAGAAAAGATTAAATGGCTACTGAAATATCCATTTAATTTACAGAACCGTTATTATGAAATGACAAGCAATGATTTTTTTGAGATTGAAATATTAAAGAAAAAAAAGAGTTATCAGTTCGATTTGATTTTTATTGATGGGTTACACACTTTCGAAGCTAGTTTGACAGACACTCTAAATTCTCTTAAACTATTAAACAAGCAAGGAACTATTGTGCTTCACGATTGTTTTCCACCTCATAAAGCTGCTTCCGTGCCGGCTAATTCCTATGAAGAGGCAAAAAAAATGAAATTAAATGGATGGACGAATGAATGGTGCGGAGATGTTTGGAAAACCATAGTATATTTAAAATCTTATCATTCAAATGCTCTCAGTATAAAAGTTTTAAATGACGATTATGGGTTGGGCATAATAGAGATTAAAAATCAAATTTTTGTTCCCCATAGCATCGATCCGGATAACTTTAAGGCTATTAATTCTCTTAATTATGAGGATTTGACTAATAACCCCGAAAAACTTATTTCTTTAGTAGATAATTAAAGTTTAAAAAATGAACTGTCTCAACATTTTAATTTTGAATTATAATTCCAGTTGGGAAACGGTTGAGCTTTTCAAAACTTTAGAAGCGTTTAATTTAAGAGATACCGAAATAACTGTTATCGACAACGCTTCTATACCAAAGGACAGAGCTTATTTAAAAGGTCAAATACCACAAGAAAATTTAATTTTGAACGAAGTCAATATAGGTTATGCAGGGGGAAATAATATAGGCATCCAATTAGCTATAGAAAGAAATTTTGAATTTGTCTTACTAATTAATCCAGATATCCGCTTAGATAAAGAATGTATTAGCAGTTTATTAAAGACTATCGAAAAAGACGAGAAAGTTGGGGTTATTGGGCCAAGAATTTGTTATAGAAAAGACCCTGATTTAATTTTTTCAGATGGAGGATTTGTACTGGAGAAAAAAGGGTATGCTGCGCCACATATAAATTATAATAAAAGGATAAACGAAACTACTAACCCTGGAGTTCATGAAGTTGATTATGTTAGTGGTAGTTGTTTCATGTTAAGCACTAAAGTTGTTGAAGCGGTGGGGAAACTTAGGGAAGATTTTTTCTTATATTATGAAGAAACAGAATGGTGTCTCAGAATTCGGAAGTATAATAAAAAATGTGTTGTAGATTCAAATGTTGTTGCTTTTCTATCACCGAGTATAAAAAATAATAACTATCATTTTTACATGACTCGAAACAGGCTCCTACTCTCAAGAATTGAAAGAAAAAATATTTTTTCTACACACAAAATATTATTAAATACCGTGTTGCAAGAAATTTTAAGAAAATTAGTAAAGGGTAAAAGGCCCTCTTCACCTACAATAGCCAAAGCAAAAGGAATTTTGTTCAGTTTTGTTATAAATATTAAAACAAGTTAATAAGATTAATGAGAACTACTGTTTCTAAATTGTATAACTAGCCTATTAGTTGAAATTTTTAGACTCTATCTTTCATGCTTATATTCACTGTAATATAAGTTTCAGAAAGCTTATTATAATACTAAATAAATGAGTATAATATTAAAAGCAGAAAATATTTCAAAACAATACCGTTTAGGTACTGTTGGAACCGGAACTATCAGCCACGATCTTAATCGTTGGTGGCATTTGGTACGGGGAAAAGAAGATCCTTATTTAAAAATAGGGGGAATAAATGACCGAAGGGCAAAAGCAACTGAGGATTATGTTTGGGCTTTACAGGATATAAATTTCGAAGTTAAACAAGGTGAGGTATTAGGTATTATTGGCAAAAACGGAGCAGGAAAATCTACATTATTAAAAATTCTTTCCAGAGTTACTGGCCCTACTACCGGCAGTATTAAAACCAAAGGGAGAATAGCCTCTCTGCTAGAAGTAGGAACAGGATTTCACGGGGAATTAACGGGGCGGGAAAATATTTATCTAAACGGCGCAATTCTGGGAATGACTAAACCCGAGATAAATTCAAAGCTGGAAGAAATTATAGATTTCTCAGGCTGTGAAATGTACATCGACACCCCGGTTAAACGTTATAGCAGTGGGATGACCGTAAGACTGGGTTTTGCCGTGGCTGCACATCTTGAACCAGAAATTTTAGTTGTAGATGAAGTATTAGCGGTAGGCGATGCAGAGTTTCAAAAAAAAGCTATAGGAAAAATGCAAGATTTATCCACTGGTGAAGGAAGAACAGTATTATTTGTAAGTCATAATATGGCGAGTGTGAAAGGGCTTTGCACTAGAGGAATTGTTCTGGAAAATGGTTTTAATGTTTATGAAGACACTGCAGATAAGGCAGTTTCTTATTACCTTAAAGAAGGTAAAAATGAATCAAACCAAGAATTAAGACTCAGAACAGATAGGATAGGAAATACCTCCATTTTTAAATTTGAAGAAATTACCATAGAAGATAGCCTAGGAAATAATGTATCATCTTTAATTTCCGGGCAATCATATAAATTTAGAATAAAATTCTCCAGAGCAGAAACTATTGATCTAAGAAAAGTTATGGTTACAATCGGAATAAAGGATAATCAGGATAATCTCATCTGTTTTTGGTCCTTTGATGAAATGGGTTTCACCTTTAATGAAAATAGTTGCTCAATCATTTTAAATATAACTAAATTTATGCTACGTGGAGGCAATTATAGAATTTGGCTATTTTCTTCTTACAGTAACACTGCTCCCGAAAACTTTTGTGATGTGATAGATTATGTTAAATCTATAAACGTAACACCTTCAGATTATTTTGGTTCTGGAAAACAGAATCGCTCGAATGCAATAGTTTTAATGGATGGTGAATTTGAATAGATTATATTATATAAGAAAGCTCGAGAATTTTTTTTTAAAAAAACATTTCTCCGGAAATAGGATTATTTTAAAAACTTTAAAATATTTGAAACCCCCACCTAAAAATGGTATGATAGTTAAAACCCTACATGGTTTTAACCTATTTATTAATCCCATTTTTGATAGAGGTATAGAACGAAGGATTTATAATTTTGGCACTTATGAAACAGGGACATTATGGTGTTTTGATTTTTTTATTCAGCCAGGGGATATAATAATTGATGCGGGAGCTAATATTGGTTTAACCTCAATTTATGTTAGTAAGCTCACTGGCTCAAAAGGTACTGTATACGCTTTTGAACCATTAAATTCAACTTTTGAAATATTATGTAAAAACATTCGTATTAATCGAATAAGAAATATAGTGCCATTGCAGAACGCTTTAAGTGACTATAACGGAAAAGGATATATATATCCTAATATCCATATTAATAGAGGTGCAGCTTCCCTAAATTCAAATAAAGTAAAACAAAGGCCAATTGAAATTGAAGTAAAAACTGTTAATTCGTGGATAAAAGAAAAGAATATTTTTAAAATAGATTTTATAAAAATTGATGTTGAAGGTTCAGAATTTAATTTATTAAAGGGAGCGAGCGAATTATTCCAACATAGTTTAAAACCAACTATTTGTTTGGAATTCAGTGAAGAAGTCTCAAGAGATAATAATATTATTGATTTGTTTTATTTTTTAAGAAATGAATTAGGATATAAGTTGTTTAAGAGTAAATTGGGAAAAGAGGAAATTTCTAAACTAATTGAAATAAAGACTAAAGAGCATTTACCTAAACACGATAACATTTATTGTATTGATCCTAAAAAACTAAAAAGCTTATCTAACATTTTATTTGAATCAACTAAATAATCATGAAAATCGCCCTAGTTTTAGGTGCTTTTCCTACCATTTCAGAAACTTTTATTGTCAATCAAATTACTGATTTAATTGACAAAGGTCACGAAGTTTCCATTTTTGCATTTCAAAAAAATAATTGTGAAGTGATTCATCAGGGAGTTCTGGAATATAACTTGTTGGAGAAAACAGTCTATTTTCAAGAAATTCAAATTTCAAAATTTGGCAGATATTTTGATTTTTTAAAATTTATAGTTTTAAACCGTAAACACATAAATTTCTTTAAAATCATCCAAATCTTCAACTTCCAAAGGCATGGAAAAAAAGCCATTAACCTAAGAAATTATACAAAATTTAAATGGATTTTAAATCATGCGTCCTTTGATATAATTCATGTTCATTTTGGGACAAATGCCACTTACATTGCTCAAATGAAAGCTCTAGGCTATTTTGCAAATACCCGATTTATAACATCATTTCATGGATATGATATTAGTCCACATTTAATGAATACTTACCCAAAAAAATATGAGCTCCTGCTTCAGGAAGTTGATCTAATTACGGCAAATACAAAGTACACAAAATCCTTAATTCAGAATTTAACCAATTCTCATAAAATAGAAATTTTACCGGTTGGCCTCGACACAGGCAAATTCAAAAAAAATAGGTTCAACAAAAATCAAGATTTCACAATGTTATTTATTGGAAGGTTAATTGAGTTAAAAGGACCTCATTTAACTGTCGAAATTTTAAATTCACTTGTAAAAAGAGGACATAAAAATATAAAACTTATAATAGTTGGCGAAGGAGAATTGAAAGATCTACTCGTAGAACTTATTGGAAATTATAATCTTCAGGAGAAAGTTAAATTAACCGGAGCTTTATCACAAGAGAGCATTATTGAGCTGATGGAAACCGCAGATGTATTTCTTTTGCCCGGTATTTACGATAAAAATGGACGTGCAGAAACTCAGGGTCTGGTAATTCAGGAAGCACAATCTATGGAATTACCTGTAATTATTTCAGATGTAGGTGGAATGAAATTTGGACTTATAGATCGAAAAACTGGGTTTGTGGTTAAGGAAAAGGATATTGAAGATTTTTCCAATAAAATTGAGCTCTTGATTGAAAATGAATCCTTAAGAACTGAAATGGGTCGGAAAGCCAGAAAATTTGTAGTTGCAAATTATGATTCAAAAATGCTTGGTGAAAGACTTGAAAAACTTTATTATCAAAAACATTTGTAGCTTTAAAGTGTGATTTTTTAATGAAAATCACCGGAATAGAAGCTAATTATTTCGCCACTTGTTTGTACTATGTTTCTTATCTTGCAATCCTAATGCAACCGACTACGTGCAACCACTCGTATCCATTATAATTCCTACTTATAACCGTTCTTCTCTTTTGGGTGAAACTTTAGATTCAGTATTAGCTCAGACTTATACCTATTGGGAATGTATAATAGTGGATGATGGTTCTACAGACTATACCGCAGAATTATTAAAATTTTACTTAAGAAATGACTCCAGAATAAGAGTTCTAAAACGCGAAGATGATCGCTTAAAAGGAGCGAATGCCTGCCGCAATATTGGCTTTGAAAACAGTCTCGGTAAGTTTTTAATTTTTCTTGATTCTGATGATGTTCTTGCTAAAAATTGTCTGGCAGAGAGGGTGAAGGTGGCAGAAAAAATCCCCCAATATTCCTTTTATGTTTTTAAAATGCAATCTTTCCTGTACCATATTGGTGATTTGGATAGAATAATTAATATAAATCGAGAAAATGATGAATCCTATATAGAAATGCTTCTTAAACATAAAATCCCCTGGCCGTTAACTGCCCTATTTATAAAAAGACCATCATTTATTTCTTTCGATGAGGATTTAAAAAGATTTCAGGATGTATTATTTTCATTAAAATTAACAATTTTTAATGATCAGTTTAAAATACTCGATATCCCTCCTGATTGTTTTTATAGAAACGATGCAAATAATAAATTAAAATATAAAAATCCTCAATTTCAAAAAATCATTTTTGAATCGTTTTTAAAATTTTTAAAAATATGTGAAAGGGATATTTTTAATGATTTAAAAGATCCTGTAATTATAAAGAAATACAAAAGTTGTTTAGTAAAAGCTTTTAAAGAATATTTAGTTAGTTATGCTTTTCTTCATAAAAGAGAACACAAAAATTTAATAAATGAAATATTTAAATTTCTGAATAAGAATAACTATTTAACTAATTCCGAAAGATTAAAGCTTTTTGTAGTTAATTTTATTTTTCTGAAAGAGCAGTATATAATAAAAGGAGTTGGCCTTTATCGGCTTTCTCAAATGCTTGCCAAGAAATAATTAAACAATGGTAATACTTATAACAACGCCTTTTTTTAATAACCTTGGAGGAAGTGAACTGGAAATTATTAACACGGCAAACCTGGTTTCTAAACAAAGAAGAGTAAAAAAAGTAATTATTTTTTCTCCTACGTCTGTTAATCTTAGTTTTACTCAAGATATTCATTTAAATAAAAAAATTATTTTTAAGTCTTATCCTAATTGGCTTCAGAAAATAAGATACCATAAAGCTTATAAAAAAGTGTTACGCGATTTTGGTTTGAAAACGGATATCTTAGCAATTCTTTTTTGGAAATGTTTTTTTTGCAAGACCATCCAAGGAATTTATATCCTATCAAAAAGTTCTTCAGATTATTTTCATCCTATTATTGAAACATATAAAAAAAAGAATAGGATAATAATAAAATATACAACAATTCTCTATGGACCCATTTCTGAGTATAGGAGGAATCTTCTAAAAAGCGTAAAGGTCAATGTTGTAACTTCACCAAAGCAGGCAAAACATTTTAAAGATATTCTAGATATTGAAAATGTGGAAACCCAGGAAATAATTATTCGTAAAGAGAATTATGCATTAGAAAACGTTCTAGTTTCGGAAAACTTTGATTTTGATTTTGGCATCATCTCCCGGTTGTCGAGGGAGAAGCAGATAGAACATGCACTTGATCTTATTATTCTATTAAACAGAAAAGGATTTAGAAAAAATTTATTTATTAAGGGAGAAGGGGACCTGGAGTATATTAATGAGTTAAATTCTAAAATCCTAACCAATAACCTGACTGAGCAGGTAGTAATAGAGCATATTCCTGTACACCCCGACAAGGTAATTCAAGAGTTTCCGAGGTTCCGTTGCTTTCTAATTACTTCAAAATTTGAAGGAGGGCCAAACATCGGCCTGGAATTAATGGCGGCTGGTAAGCCAATGATTTCTTATAAGGTAGGAGCCATGGAAGACAGATTAAAAAATTTTCCGCAATTATTAGCTTCTAACCTGGAGGAAATGGTCGAGAAATCTTTAAAAGTTTTAAATGCCCCACATAAGGAGTATATCACGATTTGCAAATCCCTCCAAGAAGAGTATAGTAATAATTACAGGAATATCTACAAAGAAAAAAATATTATCAAAAATTTAGGATTAGAGGATTTAAATTAAATAATGATTTACAAACTTGTCTAATTTTATGAAATGAATATTATTCAGAAAAAGGTAACAATCATTGGTCCTATTGCATATACAGGAGGAAGAGCTGTTGAGGCTCGAGAAATCTTTGAGGCTTTATGTCAATACTATAGAGTTTCAATTCTTTCCACCGAGTCCTATAATTCAGTTATCACCCCAAATTCTCCATTAATTGGAACTGATTATCAATTTCTCGATAAGATAATTCTTGATTCCAATAACAATATTAAATTTCTATCCTATTTATCCTGGATTAAAAATTTTTTTAAGGGTAGACCTGAGCAGTACCTTAATTCTAAAGTAAATAAAAAGTTAGCGGGTTTAATTAATAAGAGAAAATCTGTTATATCTCAAACCGTCGAGAATGCTGACATGATCTTTCTTTTAATGCAAATCAATTCGGAATATTTAAAGGAAATAATTAATTATAGTAAGGCAAACAACACCCCTATAATTTTTCGTCCTACTGGAAAAATCGCAGTAATTCCCGAAAAAATTAAATCTTCCCTACCTCACATAAATAAATTTATTTGTCACTCTCCAAAAAACACTATTCAACTTAAACCATTTAAAAAGAATTTTTCCATTATTGATCAAAATGCATTTCAAGAAGATAAATTGGTCCATTTACCTATAACAATAAACAAACCACTCACTTTTGGCTTCCTGGGAAGATTCTCTTCAGAAAAAGGTGGAATAGAATTAGCGGATTTCTTTTCTTCCCGAACAGAGAAATTTATTATGGCCGGAGATGGTCCGGATAAAGAAAAGATATTGAAAACGATTGAGAGTTCCAATAGCTGCGAATACTATGGAGCAATACTGGTTGATCAAATAGATGAATTTATGGAAAGGATTGATATATTAGTCATTCCGTCAAATGATAGGGAAACAGGACCTTATACTGGAATAGAAGCTATGGCTGCAGGGAAGATCATATTTTCAACCAAAGTAGGGGCTATGGAAGATCGACTTAAAGACACCGCTAATGATTTTTGGTTTGATGTGAATAATCTAAATTCCTTATCAAAATTAATTGAAAGAGTTAATCAATTTAGCAATGAAGAACTTTTAAATATAAGTAGAATAAATAGGGATAAATATTCCAAAAATTATAGAAGAGCAATAATAAGTAATTCTTATTTAGAAGAATGTAAAAAACTTTTAAAGTAAGATGAAAAGTAATCTTGATTTTTGTATTTCAGTTATCATCCCCGTTTATAATGCGGAACTGTATATTGAAAAAGCTATTGATTCGGCAGTAGCCCAGCCGGAAGTCAACGAAGTTATAATTGTGGAGGACGGAAGTAAGGATAATTCTTTAGAAATATGTAAGAAGATAGAATTATATAATAAAAAAGTGCAGGTCTGGCAGCATGAAGATAAAAAAAACCATGGTCGTTCAGCATCAAAAAATTTGGGAATTTCTAAAGCAAATTCACCTTTTATTGCTTTCCTAGATGCCGATGATTACTTCTTACCAAATAGATTTAAATGGGACATTATTAGATTTTTGGAAGATAGTAATACCGATGGGGTGTACAATGCAATAGGGGCTAAATTTTACCGGAAAGCAAATGTTGGAGAAGAAGAAAAGTTTAAACTTACAACCATAACAGCACCAATCCAACCCGAGCTTCTATTTAGGTTAATGTACCCCATTGGGCATTTGGGATACTTTTCAGGAATTGGATTAACAGTAAAAAAATCTTTGCTTCATAAGACAGGATATTTTAATGAGAGTTTAGTAGTAGCAGAAGATACCGAGTTATGGGTAAAAATGGCGTTAATGGGTAAGTTAGTTGCCGGACAAATTTTAGAGCCGGTTGCAATAAGAGGAATACATGATGATAATGTATCTTTTAAAAAAGAATCACTTTATAAGATATATAATCAAAAAATGTTTGAAAATCTGTTGACTTGGTCTTTCCTGAATCAAATTCCGGCTATTAAAAGAAAAATTTTGTGGGAAAGGTCCTGTAGAACCAAGAAAGCTATTTCTTCATCATCTGAGTTAACAGCCTTTATTCTAAAGAAGTTAATCAAATACCCGGAGTTGCTTTTATCAAAAGACACTTATCGCTATCTTCCGGTGCTAAGAAGGCTAAAAGAGTATATATCTTGAAAAAGAATTCACCCATAGTTAGTATAATAATCCCAGTATTTAACCAGGCAATACTCATAAAAAAAACTTTACAATCTATTGCTTCTCAATCGTATTTAGATTGGGAATGTATAATTGTTGATGACGGCTCAAATGACAAATCGGTGTTATTTATTCGGGAATTCTGCAAGAAGAATCCTCAGTTTAATTTTTTTCAACCACTTTTCAAAAATAAAAAAGGTGCTAATGCCTGCCGCAATTATGGATTCCAAAAATCAACAGGTAAATATATTCAATGGTTTGATGCCGATGATTTAATGCATCCCGATTTCTTAAAATTGAAACAGGAAAAGTTAGAGAATTCTAACATTGATTTTGTAGTTTGCGAAGGAGAATACTTTAAGGGCAGTATTAAAAATATTGTTGGAAAATGGGATAATCTTCAATCGACAAATCCCATTGTGGACCATGCCTTAGGAAAAATTAACTTTCAGACCAATGCTCCAATGTTTAAGCGAACCTTTTTAGAAGGCAAAAAGCTCTGGAATGAAAAATTGCTACGAAAACAAGATTATGAATTCTTTTCCAGATTACTCGCCAAAAAACCTACATATGAAGTAATAAATAAATCCTTGTTTTATTATAGAGTCCACGAAAAAAGTATTAACGGAAGAGCTGAAAACAAATCTCTTTCCTCATTAATAAAAGCAGATCTTTTAGTATTCAATAATGTGAAAGAAGAAGCGGAAAGATTACAAATCATTCAGCAAGTGAGACAACATTTTTTACGGAAGACGATTGCCAGGATAAAAAATGCAATGAAAAATTCAAATCCTAAAGCCGTGTTGCTCGGTATACTATCTTTAACTCAATTTATAGATCTTCCTTATTTAAAAAATTACTTCCGAGTAAATTAATAAAAGGATATTTAAAAATGCTATATGCGAAAAGGTTATAATCCTTATAAGGACACCCCTCTGGAGGAAACAAAATTTTCTCATCAGGTGGTGATTCCTGTATATATTCCACATCACCATGGATATTTTGAAGATGTTTTCAAATTATTAAAACTCTGTTTAAAATCCCTTTTCAAAACCTCTCACTCAAAAACTTTTATTTGTGTTGTTGATAACGGCAGTTGTAGAGAGGTAAACGATTACCTTCGGAACCTACTTCTCACCCAGCAAGTACAGGAATTAATTACAACAGAAAACATTGGTAAGTTAAACGCAATAATTAAAGGAGTTGGAGGTCATGATATTCCATTAGTTACAATAACAGATGCTGATATTCTATTTTTAAGTGGTTGGCAATCTGAGACAGTAAAAGTATTTAATTCTATTCCAAAAGCAGGGATTGTAGGACTTATTCCCCAATTTTTGACTTATCAGGATAAAAGTGAAAATGTACTTTATGAATTATTATGGGATGAGAATCTTCAATTCGTTGAAGTAAAAAATGCTAAAGCGCTGGCAGCTTTTTATAAAAGTATTGGCTGGAAGCCCAATTATCCGAAGGCCAGGTTAAAATATACCTTGGGGCTTAAAGCTCAAAATGGGCATACTACCAATGTAGGATCAGGACACGCAGTAGCTACTTACAGAAGAGAATTGTTTAACCTGAATTTCCCTTTATATAATGATTTTCAAATGGGTGGTGGAAGTGAGCAGATACTGGATAGCCTTGCAATAAAAAATGGCTGTTACCGTCTTACCACTTATGACAATTACGCATATCATTTGGGCAATGTTTACGAAGACTGGATGGAGAAAATCTTAATTTCTCAGGAACGAACGGAAGAAAACCCAACTTTAAATCTAGGAAATATCCAGGTAAGGCAGCCGGGTTTGTTTGCTCAATTCAAAGAAAAATTAATGAAGAAAGCTCTCAAGAGCCATAAAATAAGGATGCTATTTTTAAAACATAAAGGATTACCCAAAGAGGTGAGAAAATCTTTCTAGAAATGGTGTATTACGGAGACTTTTCAATTTTCATTACAACAAAAGATCGTTTGCCAGAGCTTAAATACACTCTTAATTTGCTGGAACCATATTTAAAAAAGGGGGTGCATTTAAGTGTCTGCGATGATGGTTCGGTAGATGGAACTTATGAATATCTTCAAAAATTTTATCCCTCGGCATCAATTTTCAGGAACGAAGTGAGTAAAGGCCTCATATTTTCTAGAAATGAACTACTAAAACAGGTTAATACTAAATATGCAATCTCTTTAGATGATGACCTAAATTTTTTAACCCAAGATCCTTTTCGTATTATTCAATCTCATTTTGAAAAAGAAAAAGCTTGTGCAGTAGCAAGTTTCAGGATTTTTTGGAGTGAGAACCAGCCCTCCACCACTATCTCTAAAGATAGACCTCATCGTGTTAGAAACTACGCAGGGGGTGCTCACGCAATACGAATGCAAGCGTGGAAGAAGATCCCGAATTATCCTGCTTGGTTTATCTTTTATGGGGAAGAAGAATTTGCTTCCTATCATTTTTTTAAGAAAGGCTGGGAAATTCATTACCTGCCTCAGGTACTTACTCATCATCGTGTAAACAATAAAGAGAGAAAGAAAAACAGGGATTATACCCTAAGACTAAGGCGTTCTCTACGTTCTGGGTGGTATTTATATTTCCTATTCTTACCCTGGAAAGAAATTCCAAAAAAACTTTCTTATTCAATTTGGATGCAACTTAAACTTAAAATAGCTGGTGGCGATTTACATTCTCTTGCAGCTATGTCTTTGGCACTAAAAGATGTTGTACAAAATTTTATTAAATTGCTTAAGAATAGAAGCGCTTTAACCCAGAAACAATTCAACCAATATCAACAATTACCTCCGGTAAAGCTCTATTGGAAACCTACAGATGAAATATCTAATTAAAAGAATATATAATTTGGTAATCCCTGTAGAGATGAAGAAAAAATTGTCATCAGCTATTGCCAGAAGAAAAAATAAAGCAAATCTAATAAAACTGAGAAAAAATATTCTCTCTTTTTATGATTCTCAACCAAATGTTACTGCAGAGCAATTAGAAATTGTGCAGTTTCTTAAAGTTAATCCGCTAAAAGTTTTCCCTTATCAATTTACAGAAAATTATGACAAGCAAAAAGTTCAGATTTATTACGACGAAGACCAGGATTTGAAATATGTAATTCACGAAAAGAAAAGACTTTATTTCAAAAGAAGAATGAGTGAAAACGGGATTAAATCGCTTTACAACGGTTTATTAATTGACCAGGATGATGCATCCCCCCATAAATATCTTAATTCAATATTTAGTGTAAATAAAAATGATGTAGTTGTTGATGCAGGAGCTGCTGAAGGGAATTTTTCCTTAAGTGTAATAGATAAAGTAGACAAAATCTATCTCTTCGAGTCAGATCCGGAATGGATTGAACCCTTAAAAGCCACTTTTGAACCCTGGAAGAACAAAGTGGAAATTATACAAAAACTCGTTTCTAATGAAAGCAAAGAAACAAGCATAGCATTGGACGACTTTTACTTGAATAACCCCTTCACTTTTGTGAAAGCAGACATTGAGGGAGACGAAAATAAACTTCTGGAAGGTCTTCAGAAAACTCTACAAAGCCCGTTTCATCTCAAGATTGCTGTCTGTACATATCATAAACAGGATGATTTTCAAGTGTTTTCAGAATTACTGAGAAACCATCAATATAAAATTAATACGCCGAACGGTTATATGATCTTTTATTATGATAAAAACATAAAAGCTCCGTTTTTAAGAAGAGGACTAATAAGAGCCTGGAAAGATGCCTGAAAAAAAGAATATTGCAATTTTAACAACCGTAGCTAATTTTGACCTTTACAAAAAGACATCTGTTTTATTTCCTAAAGACATTTCCCGCTTTGTAATTGATGGCACAAATGGAATGCATAGCCTTCATAGCATATTTTATATGTTTAAAAAGTTAAAAGGGAAAGAAATTGACTGGCTAATAATGGCAGATGAAGATGTTATTTTTGCAGATAATTCAAAAGTATTTGAACTAATTAATTATATGGCTCTGAATAAGTACTCTGTTTGTGGAGTGAGGGATGGAGGAATGATTTCTCATCGAAATCAAAATCCTCATTCAATTAACACATTTTTCTCAATCCTACATTTTTCTGAAATAGAAAAGGTTTTTAATCTCAAAGAAATTAAAACCAACCATTATATATCTGCAAAAGAATTTAAAGACGATCTAAAACACTTGAATTTTGGTCATGCAGTAGATAGCTTATATGAACCTTACTACGGCTTCTATTTTTGGTTAAGACGTAAAAATTTTAAGTTTCTTTTTTTAAAGGCTGAAATGCCATTTCAAGAAGATAACATTACAAATTCTGTGTTTATGCCTAACGGGGATTTACTGCTTTACCACACTTGGTATGCAAGGACCTACGGGAGTAACAAGAAACACACAGCCCGCATTGATAAGGTTTTGGAAAAGACAACTCAACAACAGAAAAATACTGTAGATCCCGTAATTTTTAAGGACAGGTTTTTTGCTTTAAAAGAGTACTGTAAAAAAACCATCAGAAAAATAAAAATAAAGCTAAAAAACTAATTGCACCAATACTTTAATTACACACTGGAAAGGAAGCTACAGTATAGCGCTTATTATAATGATGCAATAAAAGTGATAGATATGGTGATATTTTAAATTCCAAAGTGAACTCAAAAAAAGAAATTGAACTAATTCATCAACTTATTTGCTCAATTTTAAAGAATACAAACTTCATAAAAAGGATTAAACGGTATCAATAAAATTCTTTTCTGTACGGTTAAAAACTATTAGTCCAATCAAAAACAATATAACAGCTATAAACAAGGTATAGGAAAATCCAAACCAGGTAAAAGTACCGGTATTTAGGATCATATATCTAAAGCCTTCAATTATGTGAGTAAGAGGGTTATATTGCACTATCCAGGCAAAATCGGGCATTTTTTCTGAAACTTCGCTTAATGGATAGGGAACTGCTGAAATATACATTAACAAACTGGTGGCAAAACCAATTAGTACGGTTAAATCCCTATATTTTGTTGTAAAAGCAGAGATCGTCATTCCTGCACCCAAACCCAGTAAGGCCATCATTAATACATAAACCGGAAATAAAAAGATATTAGAATTAGGACTTAACTCAGCACCTTTAAATAAAAAATAGAAATAGAAAACAATTAATATTATCAGCTGAATTCCAAATTTAAACAAATTAGAAATTACAGTCTTTAAAGGCATAATTACTCTGGGAAAATAGACCTTTCCGAAAATTCCCGCATTTGAGGTAAAGGTGTTTGAAGTTCCTGTGAGACATTGGTTAAAATAGTTCCAGGCGGTGATCCCGGTAAGATTAAAAAGAAAGGCAGGTACATTTCCGGTGGGAATACTGGCTATATTATTAAACACCAGGGTAAAGATCACAGAAGTAAAGAGGGGTTGGATAAAATACCACAGTGGACCTAAAATGGTTTGCTTATATACGGTCACAATATCCCGCTTAACAAAGAGGATCAGCAAATCTCGATACCGCCATATCTCTTTAAAATTAAGATCAATAAGCTTACGCTTTGGGGTTATTTCGTAAAGCCAGTCCTCGTTTCCTTCTGTCACGATATAGTTTGCAATTTATAGTGGTTGCTAAAATACGAAGTTTGAAGAATTGTAGAATAAATGAAGGAAAAAGTTTTCGATTTCATTTTTTAGCTCTCAGTTTTGGTTGTTGAATGAAAGTGAAACGAATATTATTTCACTAAAATTGCTATTTTAGCTCGACTTATGGTTTTTCAGTTTTGAATTCTCAGATATAGCAACACAACAAACGGCAAACAACAAACAATGTAGATATGTTTATAATTGCAGAAATAGGTCAGGCCCATGAAGGTAGTTTGGGAATTGCTCATTCTTACATAGATGCTCTTGCAAAAACGGGTGTAGATGCTGTTAAATTCCAGATTCATATTGCAGAGGCTGAAAGCAGTGAATACGAACCTTTCAGGATTAAATTCTCTACTCAGGACAAAATCAGGTTTGAGTACTGGAAAAGGATGGAGTTTACTCCTGAACAATGGCAGGAACTTAAATTACACTGCGATGAAACTGGGATTGAATTTCTTGCTTCCCCTTTCAGTAATGCAGCGGTGGATCTTATGGAGAAACTGGAGGTTAAACGATATAAGATAGGATCGGGAGAAGTAAACAATTTCCTGATGCTGGAAAAAATCACCAGGACAGGTAAACCAGTGATTGTTTCTTCCGGAATGAGCTCTTTTGAAGAGCTGGACTGTACTGTAGAATTTCTAAAGAAGAAAGTAGTTGATTATTCTATTCTACAATGCACAACGGCTTACCCTACTCAGCCGCAAAATTATGGCCTGAATGTTATCGGCGAATTGAAAGAAAGATATAATGTTCCGGTTGGCTATTCAGATCATTCAGGAAAAATTGAAACCTGCATTGCTGCTACCGCTTTAGGAGCAGAAATTTTGGAGTTTCATGCTGTATTTAGTAGAGATATGTTTGGTCCCGACACTAGTTCCTCTCTGGAATTGAATGAAATAAAACAACTTGTTTCCGCAGTAAAAAAAATTCAGTTTGCACAAGTAAATCCAATTAACAAAAATGACAATTCCGCATTTAGTGAATTAAAAAGTATTTTTGAAAAATCACTTGCAACAAATAAAGCGCTGCCTGCAGGCCATGTTCTCACTTTCAATGACCTGGAAACAAAAAAACCAAAAGGGTATGGTATTGCAGCTTCGGAATTTGAGAAGGTATTGGGTAAAAAGTTAAAGAGGGATCTTGAAAAATGGGAGTTTTTAAAAGAGGAGGATATTAGATAAAAACTCGGTTTGCCAATTTTTGAGTTATGGGTTTTAGATTTTTCTGTTATCAGTTTATGTTTGTAGTTTTTTATGGTTCTAGCGTCTACCAACTATATACTATCAACTGATTTAAGAAAAAATCATCATTGCGAAGGATGACCGACTGAAGCAATCTTTCCAAATTATACAAAAAAACTTCATTCAAAAAATTACCGCGCTCCTTCGTCGCTCGTAATGACGAAGAGAAACAAGGCCAAGAATAAAGGCAAAATCCCCATCATTGCACTGGAGGAACGACTGAAGCAATTTGTTCAACCGAAAAACTTATAAAATAAGATTACCACGCTCCTGCGTCGCTCGTAATGACGAAAAGAAACAAGAATAAAGAGAAAATGTTGTTCATTCTTGGCTATTCAGTTTCCAGTGTGGCAACCCAGTGGTAAAAACAAAAACAATAAAACGGCATTTCACAACAGATTTGCTATTTTAGCGATACCAGCCTTCCAACCAAATGAAGGAGTTCTAGAAATTAACTGATAACCCACAACTGACAACCGAAAATGCCCAAAAGAAAAATATGTGTTGTTGTTACCGCCAGGCCTTCTTACAGCAGGGTAAAAACTGCACTCACGGCAATAAAGGAGCATCCAGAGCTGGAGCTTCAATTGGTAATTGCAGGATCAGCTTTATTAGATCGCTATGGAAACGCGGTAGATTTTATTGAAAGAGATGGTTTTGAAATCGCTGCAAAAGTATTTATGGTACTGGAAGGAGAAAACCCTACTACCATGGCTAAAACAACAGGGCTGGGAGTTATGGAACTTACCAATGTATTTTACAACCTAAAACCCGACGCCGTACTTACCATTGGTGATAGGTTTGAGACAATCGCAACTTCTATCGCCGCAGCCTATCAAAATATTCCCTTGGTGCATATCCAGGGAGGAGAGGTTACAGGAAGCATTGATGAAAAAGTAAGACATGCTAACACCAAATTAGCTGACCTCCATCTAGTAGCTTCAGAAGACGCCCGGGAACGTGTAATAAAACTGGGAGAAATCCCTGAAAAGGTAATCAACACCGGCTGCCCTTCAATAGATTTGGCTAAAGAAATATTGGAAAATCCCGAACTGGATTTTGATCCTATTGAAAAATACGGGGGTGTGGGTACTAAACTCAACTGGAAAACAGGTTATATTGTAGTTATGCAGCATCCGGTTACTACCGAATATCAACAGGCAAAATCACATATAACCGAAACTTTAAAGGCCATAAAAAAATTAGACCTACCAACTTTCTGGTTTTGGCCAAATGTAGATGCAGGATCTGATGGGACATCTAATGCAATACGATCTTTCCGGGAACTTGAAAAGCCGGAAAACATTCATTTTTTTAAAAATATGGAGCCAACAGATTTCTTAAGGCTCTTAAAGAATTCTAAAGTTTTAGTGGGCAATTCAAGTGCAGGGTTAAGGGAGTGTGCATATTTGGGAGTACCGGTGGTTAATATTGGAAACCGACAATTTCGCCGAAATCGAGCCAACAATGTCACCGATGTATACTATAATTTAGATGAAATTTTAGAAGCTACTGAAAGCGCAATCCAAACCGAACATTTTGTATCTTCTGGAATCTACGGAAATGGAGATTCAGGAAAAAAGATTGCTAATATTTTAGCCACTTCAGAATTAACATATAGTAAAACTATTACCTATTAAAAACCTGCTTCAGTATGAAAATTTTAGGTCTAATCCCAGCGCGCGGTGGCAGCAAAGGTATTCCGGGTAAAAACATTAAACTTTTGGGCGGAAAGCCATTATTGCAGTACACTGTGGGATCGGCAAAAAACTCAAAACTCTTAAATAAAGTTATTCTAAGCTCAGACGACGAAGACATTTTTCAAATTGCCAGGCACCTTAAACTTGAAGTTCCTTTTAAGCGCCCAGAGCATTTAGCTGAAGATTCCAGTTCTAGCCTGGAAGTTGTTCAGCATGCCTTAAATTACTACCTGAAGAAAGGAATTAATTTTGATGCCGTCTGTTTATTACAATCCACTACTCCATTTAGGAAAGCCGGATTGATAGACGAATGTATACTAAATTTTAAAGATGGTAATTTCGATTCGTTGGTTTCGGTAAGGGAAGTGCCTGAACATTTTAATCCACATTGGATTTTTGAAGAGGATCATGGAAGCTTAAAAATCGCTACAGGGGAAGAAGAAATTATAAGTCGAAGACAGGATTTACCAAAAGCTTATCACAGGGACGGCGCGATTTATATCACTAAAACAGAAGTGCTTTTAAATGAAAACTCCCTTTTTGGTGAGAAGATAGGATTTGTGAATACTTCTGCTTCCCCTTATGTAAATATTGACACCCCTGAAGATTGGAGAAAAGCGGAAGAACTGTTGGATAATAAAAGTTGAAGGAGAGGTCTGTGAACTCAAAAATAAACTCGTCATCCTGAATTTATTTCAGGATCTAACTCAATTAGATTTACTATTATATTAGAAGCTGAAACAAGTTCAGCTTGACGAAATTAGACTTCAAAAAATAGCGAGCGAAGAGTGTTTAGAAAATAACAAAATACACAAAACAATGTGCGGAATCGCAGGAATTATTTCAGCAAAGCCTAATAATGAAAAGCTTCAGCAAATGCTGATACTTCAGCAGCATCGTGGCCCCGATCATACCGGAGAATATGTAGATCCCGGATATTGCGCCCTGGGACATAATCGCCTGTCCATCATTGACCTTTCTGCAAAAGCTAATCAGCCATTTACGGATAATTCCAGGCGTTATCATCTCACTTTTAATGGTGAAATCTATAATTATATAGAATTAAAACAGAAGTTAAAGGCCAACTATAGTTTCAAAACAGAATCTGATACCGAAGTTTTACTGGCCGCTTTTATTGTTTGGGGGAAATCCTGCCTAAATCAGCTCAATGGTATGTTTTCATTTGCTATTTGGGATAACAATGAGAAAAAACTATTTGCTGCACGCGATAGATTTGGCGTAAAACCATTCTTTTTCTCTGAAGAAGATGAAGCCTTCTATTTCAGCAGTGAGATTAAAGCGATAAAAAGTCTCATAAGGGCAAAATCTCCTAACGAAAAGGTATGGGCAAATTATTTCGTCTATGGTTCTTACGGAATGCCCGGGGAGACTTTTTACGAAAATATACAGCAGCTTCCCGGAGGGCATTTCTTAGAATATCACGAAGGAAATTTAAAGCTTAACAAGTGGTATAATTTTGAAAAAGGCCTGAAATCCTATTCTCATATTTTGCCTTTTGAGGAAGCAAAGAAATCATATTTCGAAATTTTATCTGATAGTATTTCCTTAAGGTTTAGAGCTGATGTGCCTATTGGTTTTAATATAAGTGGCGGCGTGGATAGCTCACTTTTATTAGCTTTGGTAAATCGTCTTCATGGTAACAAAAATATCCAGGCTTATACTTTTTTTACCGGCGACGAAAATTATGACGAACTACCTTGGGTAGAGAAAATGATTGATACTACCCAGAATCCACTAAAAAAGGTAAAGATTCAACCGACTGATGTTATTGAAAATGCACAATTTTTAAGCGACATTCAGGATGAGCCTTATGCCGGCTTACCCACTTTAGCTTACGCTACTTTATTCGAAGCAGCAAAAATAGACGGAATAAAAGTACTATTGGATGGCCAGGGAATGGACGAGCAATGGGCTGGTTATGATTACTACCAAACTTCCGGGCACTCTGCTACAATACAAGGAACCGGAAAAATAAATCCATTTCGAAGAAATGTGTTAAAAAAAGATTTTAGTGAGCTGGCGGAAAAACCAGTTTATCCTACCCCTTTTGACCAGGATTTACAAAATCTTCAATATCGAGATCTTTTTTATACAAAAATACCACGAGCACTAAGATTCAACGACCGGATTTCTATGGCTTATAGTACAGAATTGCGAGAACCTTTTTTGGATTACAGAATGGTAGAATTTGCTTTTTCGCAGCCTAAAGAGTACAAAATTTCGAATGGAGTTCAAAAATTTTTAATCAGGGAAATACTTAAAGAGATAGCTCCGAAAGATCTAAGCTATGCACCCAAACGACCTTTGCAGACACCACAAAGGGAATGGCTGGGCAACGAGCTAAAAGACTTTACAGAAGAAAATTTAGAAAAAATCAGATATTCCAAAGCCTCAGATTGGTTAAATTTTGAGGAAATGCAAAAGGAATGGAGGAATTATCAAGCCGGAGACAACCAGAGCAGTTTTCATATCTGGCAGTGGATTAATACAGGATTGTTGATCGGAGATTAGTAAGTAAATCTTAGTTCCCAATATGTAGAAAGAAGTACCTTCCGTAAAGATAAATGTCATTGTGAAAGATATATGAATGAAGCAATCTGTTCACTGAAAGAATTCAACATTCAAAGATTACTGCACTCCTACTTACTTTAAGACGTACCAAAATTTAGCGTCCTTGCGATGGAGGAACGACTGAAGCAATCTCTTCAAGCTTAAAACTCCTATCAAAAGATGATTACCACGCTCCTTCGTCTCTCGTAATGACGAGAAACAAGAACCAGGAATAAAGAGCAAAGACTAAATATTCGTGGATTCGTGGCAAAACTCAAAACCAACCCTATTCAAAATTCCGCATCGCTTTTTTCCACCAGCGTTTAAATTTTCGGGTGGGATCAGATTTTTCTACGTAGCCTTTGGAATAACGGTTATACCCGTAGCCGTAGCCATAGCCGTATCCATAACCGTAGCCGTAGCCATAACCGTATTTAGCACGATGTACAAAGTGGTTTAATACAAAACTGATGTTCTTGATTTCCCCTTTACCGTATTTCTCGTTAATAGACTCTAGCATTCCGCGCTTCGTATAATCCTGTCGCACCAGGTAGATTGTGGCATCGGCATGCTTCACCAGATTTAAAGCATCGGCAACCATCCCAATTGGTGGGGTATCCAGGATAATATAGTCGTATTTCTGTTTTAATTCCTCCATCAGCTTATCCATTTGCTCGTTGATAAGCAACTCTGATGGATTTGGAGGTACCGGCCCCGCGGTGATCACATCTAGATACGGAATTTTACTTTGCTGAATAATCTCATCACTACTTGCCTGGTCTATCAAATAATTCACTACTCCCAAATCATTATTTAGCTGAAAATCATCGAAAATCTTCGGCTTTCTTAAATCGACCCCAACCAGCACCGTTTTTCGTTCACTAAGGGCAAAAACCGTTGCGAGGTTCATCGCGCAGAAAGTTTTTCCTTCCCCCGAAACGGAAGAAGTAATTAGCAGTGTTTTAGAACCGGTGACGCCTTGTTTTTTATACATAAACTGCAAACTGGAACGCAGGCCCCTAAATCCTTCCGAAATTGATGATTTTGGATTATTAAAAACAACCAGGTTCGAATCGGTCTTACTTTTTCCAATCATTCCCAAAATAGGAATTGGCGATAATCTTGTTACTTCCTGCGCATTGTGAATATTTGTATTTAGAAAAACTAATAGAAAAACAAAGGTTAGCGGAATCACGCCTCCAACCAACACAGCCATCACATAATTAAGCTGGGTATTTGGCCCAATTTGCCCGCCACCGGTATCTTTAGCTGAATCGATTACCATCACATCGCTTACATTCGCAGCTTTAATTAGTCCGGCTTCGCTCCTTTTCTCAAGGAACATATTATAAGATTTTTCATTAAGGCTGTAACGACGTTGAATTTTAAGTAGATCCTGCTCTTCCTGCGGAAGTTTACTGATCTCAGATTCCAGTTGCGCGATTTGCCGGTTAATATCCTGTTGCTCCTCTCGCAATAGACCTCTTGAAGAACTGATATTCTCCAGCAAAATAGATTTAACCGAATTTATCTGTCGGTCTATATCGTCAAAAACCGGGGAGTTTTCTTTAAGGGAATACTGGTAATTACTTCTTTCTTCTGCCAGGGCAATAATTCGGGATACGCCGCTGGCAATACTTCCTTCTGATATTCCGGCTACAGAAGGCGCGGGAACATTAGAATAATCGTTTCGGGTTTCCAGGTAATTTCTTAAGGTTTCGTAATACGAAAGTTGGCGCCTGATGTCTTCTTTTCTAAGATCTAAAGTTGAAAGTCTATTAGAAAGCTGAGAACTTTCCGCAGAAATATCCATAATTGCATTTTCATTCCGGAATTGATTCAGCTCTGCTTCAACTAATTTTAATGCTTCAGATTGCACCGCGAGACTGGAATCAATAAAACGAATGGTTTTAGTTGCAAAAAGATTTTTCCGCGCCAGCATATTTTCACTAAGCACACGAACAGTTCCATTGAGATAATCTACAATTCTAGCTTTATTTCCACCGGTTTGATTCATTCTTAAAACCGAAGAACCCTGGGATTCGGGACTTACATTAACATTTCGGTACCTGCCAACAGCAGAATCAAAATTCATAAAACTCACGTAGAAAGGAGTTCCTGCCTGTAAAGGTTGCTCTACCCTAATAATGGATCCGCTAAAAAATGGAAGCCGAACCAGCTCCCCAGATTTATAATTTTTACTGAATTCTTTAGGTTCTACCTTCCTATAAGTTTTCTCTTTGGTTTTATAATTCTGAAGGCTCAAACTCGATGGCACATTCGCTTTTAAATTGTAAGTAGACGAGTCTAAAAATGTAATGGTCATCGTTACATTTAAGGCCTGTGACATCGTGGTATCGGCCACTACTTTAAAAGGGGCACTGCCATAAGCATCTATACGTTGATATTCACCTTCCTTTAAATATTGAGTATAAAATTGAAGTTCTTCTACCACCTCTTCGTTATGCGAGCGCGATCGCAAGATGGTCATTGCCGTATTCACCTTATCTGAAGTCCCGCCCCAGTTAAAAGTTAAACTGGTATTGCTGGTAAAAAATGGATTCTGATCGTCTTTTATAGAAATAGAATTTCCCAGGTTATACACCGGTAATTTCCTAACGTTATTATAGTAGGCTACTGCCAAACTAATCCCTACCGAAAGTAAAATAAGCTTCCAGTAACTTATAACTTTTAGTACAAAACCTTTAAAATCGAAGGTTGAGCCAGCATCTGATATGTGATCGTCTTCGTGCGCCATTTAAATCCTGCTAAATAATAAGATGGTTGTGGTTACAAAAGATAATATGGTAACTCCTGTTCTAAATATTTCCAAACCGGTGGTGCCCAATCCCAGCGCCTTTTGTGGTAATGCATTTACCAAAATAAGATCGTTGGGTTGTATATAATAATATTCACTTTGGGTTGCGTCAATATCGGTTAGATCTATTTTATGAACTTCTTCCCCGTATGGATATTGTCTTATAATCTTTACATTTTCCATATCGCCATATTCAGAAATTCCCCCGGCGTTAGCCACCGCCTCCATAATGGTCACTTTTTCTTTATAAATTACCTGGCTACCGGTTCCTATTTCTCCAAGGGTGGTATATCGTATTCCTGCCAGCTTTACCGTAACAAAAAGATTGGCTTCCTCTCTAAAATAATTTTCCAGCAATAAATTTTCTATTTTCTCTCTTATTTCCCTTTCGGTGTAGCCTAAAACGTTTACTTCTCCTAAAGTGGGCACACGAATATTGCCGTGCTCGTCTACCGTAAACCCATCAAAATAAACAGCTTCTTCCGTAGTGGCATTGGGATTTGCCTCTCCTACGGGATTAAACATTCCCACCAGTTCCTGGTCCAGGGCTTTCACCCGAATACTTAAAAGATCGCCGGTTTGGATGCGATATGGTTTTTTTAACTGCTGAATCTGAATAATACTATCCATTTCCCTGTCCTTACCCTGCAGGTAAGTTGTTTTTTTAGTAGAAATACAAGACGAGAAACTTAAAACTCCCGCCATTAAGATTAAAATGAGATAGTATCTTTTCAGCATATTTTGCTATTGATTCGGGATATCAAGATGATTTAAATCGACCAACGCCTATTTTCACAGCGAGCCAGCATCTTAATTTAGATAGTTTTAACAAATATAGTTTTTGTAGGCTAATAATAAAATTAAGTCGCAATTTTCCTTTTATTTTGCACAAAACTCAAGTCTGTGAATTATTTAAGTGTAGAGAATATTGCTAAAGCCTACGGGGAACGCGTGTTATTTGAAGATATTTCCTTTGGAATCAATGAAGGACAAAAAGTAGGATTTATAGCTAAAAACGGAACCGGAAAAACTTCGCTCCTGGATATCCTGGCCGGTTTCGATGCGCCAGATGCCGGTAAAGTGGTGTACAGGAAGGATATTACTACTGCCTTTCTTCCGCAGGAACCCAATTTAGATCCGAATTTAACGGTAGAGGAAACTATATTTTCTTCAGATAATGAAATTCTGAATATTATAAACCGCTACGAAAAAGCGCTTAAAAATCCTGATGATGCTGAAGCTTATCAAAAGGCTTTTGAAGAAATGGACGCTGCGCAAGCCTGGGATTTTGAAACCCAGTACAAACAAATTTTGTTCAAACTGAAACTGGACGATCTTTCTAAAGAAGTGAAATATCTATCAGGCGGACAAAAAAAGCGACTTGCCCTGACAGTAATGCTCCTGCAAAAACCAAACTTCATCATTATGGATGAGCCTACCAACCACCTAGATCTGGATATGATCGAGTGGCTGGAAGAATATTTTAAGAAGGAGAACTTTACCATTTTTATGGTTACTCACGACAGGTATTTCCTGGAACGGGTTTGCAACGAGATCGTTGAGCTTGATCACGGCAATCTTTACACCTATAAAGGGAACTACGGCTATTACCTTGATAAGAAAGATGCAAGGATGGCTCAGGAGGCCACTAATACTGAAAAAGCCAAACAGCTTTACAAAAAAGAACTGGAATGGATGCGTCGCCAACCTAAAGCGCGTACCACAAAATCTAAATCCAGGATAGACGATTTTCAGGATATTAAAGACCGCGCTCACAAACGCCGCCAGGATCACGAAGTGCAGCTGGAGTTGAATATGGAACGCCTGGGAAGCAAAATTGTGGAACTTCATAATATCGGCAAGTCTTTCCACGATAAACAACTGTTGGAGAATTTCAGCTATAATTTCAAGCGTGGAGAACGCATTGGTATTATTGGAAAAAACGGTACCGGAAAATCAACTTTCCTAAATATTCTAACCGGAGGAATTAAACCCGATACCGGCAAAGTTGTTATTGGGGAAACCATAAAATTCGGTTATTACACGCAGTCGGGAATTAATATTAAGCCCGGCCAGAAAGTTATTGAAGTGATTCGGGAGTTTGGCGATTATATTCCTTTGAAAAAGGGTCGGCAAATCTCGGCACAGCAACTTTTAGAACGCTTTTTATTCGACCGAAAAAAACAATACGATTTTGTTGAAAAACTTAGTGGTGGTGAGCGAAAACGACTTTACCTCTGTACAGTACTTATTCAAAATCCCAACTTCCTGATTCTCGATGAACCCACCAACGATCTTGATATCGTTACGCTAAACGTACTGGAAAGCTTTCTACTGGATTTCCCGGGTTGTTTGCTAGTGGTTTCCCACGACAGGTATTTTATGGATAAGATCGTTGACCATCTATTCGTGTTTCAGGGTAACGCCGAAGTTCAGGATTTTCCAGGAAACTATACCGATTATCGTGCATATGAAGATAGTGCTACTATAGAAGCCAGAGAAGAAACTTCAGAAAATGATAATAATAAGAAAGACTGGAAGAAGACAAGTTCGGGTACTAAACTGAATTATAACGAACAAAAAGAGTTTGGAAAACTGGAAAAAGAAATCGCAAAACTAGAGCAGAAAAAAGAGAAACTTCAGCAAAAATTCTTAGAAGATCTGGAGCCTGATGAAATTAAAGAAAACTCAATAAAACTGCAGGAAATAGATGACGCCATAGAAACCAAAACCGAACGCTGGTTTGAGCTTGGGGCGAAGGCGGAGTGATTCAGTTGTGAGTTGTGAGTTGTGAGTTGTGAGTTGTGAGTTGTGAGTTGTGAGTTAAAACTAATTTTTAAAATTCAAAATATGAAAAGTTATAGGGATTTAGACATCTACAATCTTTCTTTTGAATACGCACTGGAAGTTCACAAAGTTTCACTCAAACTTCCGAAATTTGAATTGTATGAGCAGGGTAGTCAGGTAAGAAGGTCCTCAAAAAGTATCAAAGACAATATTGTTGAAGGATATGGAAGAAGAGCTTATAAACAAGATTTTATAAAATTCCTGGTATACTCACACGCTTCACTTTTAGAATGTTTATCACAATTGGAGATGATCGATGAGTTATATAAAATTGAGGAAATAAAAGAATTAAGAAAAAAATATGACCTTTTGGGAGGAAAAATCTATTCGTTTATTCAATATGTAGAAAAGAATTGGAAAACTTAAAAAATGAAAACTGAGAACCCACAACCGAGAACTCATAACCGACAACAACAAGCTTGCCTTTAAAATCCTACATAAAATTCCTTCTAAAATCCCAAAATCAACACGGATTGCATTCGCCGTTTGTGTACGATTTGGTGACGAATTGTTTTTATGATAAAAGGAAATACAAAGAATATAAGCTGTTAAAGCAATACCGAAAGGATCTTCTAAAAAATAATACCACTATTCAGGTGACCGATTTCGGTGCCGGGAGCAGGGTGTTTACCTCTAATAAACGTACCGTTTCAGCGATTGCTAAAAATGTAGGGATTCCGAAGAAAAGAGCCAGGTTTTTATTTCGTTTGGTTAATTATTTAAGCTGTATAAATAATCTTGAATTAGGTACTTCCCTGGGAATAGGTGCTGCTGCTCTGGCTGCAAATAAAAAAAGTAACTTATTAAGTATTGAAGGTTGCCCCCAAACCGCCGAAGTAGCACGGAAACAACTGAAAAAATTCAATATTAAAAATGTAAAACTAACTGTTGGGGAGTTTGAAGAAATTCTTTCTAAAATCGTGACCCAACCTGAGGAAAAAAGTAAAACTTCCAAAGATTCTCAAGGACATCATCCAAAACACAATAAACACCAAACAAACCTCGCACCACAAACTTCTTTCGATCTTATCTATTTCGATGGCCATCACACCAAAGAAGCGACTTTAAAATATTTTAAGCAGTTACTTCCAACAGCTCATAACGATACCGTTTTTGTTTTTGATGATATTCACTGGTCTGCAGAGATGGAAGAAGCCTGGGGAGAAATTAAATGGCACCCTGAAGTAAGAGTAACTATTGACACATTTTTCCTCGGACTTGTATTTTTTAGAAAAGAGCAGGCAAAACAGCATTTTACAATAAGGTTGTAACAAAAAGGGCAAAGCAGCGTCCTATAAACACAAAATTATTTTGGCATGAGTAAAGTCATTGAAATTAGGCAAATTACCCGGGATTTCCCGCTTGGAAATGAAGTGGTAAAAGTTTTAAAAGGTATAGACCTGGATATTGATAGAGGTGAATATGTAGCCATTATGGGCCCCTCAGGGTCGGGAAAATCTACCTTAATGAACTTATTGGGTTGCCTGGATACGCCAACTTCCGGAACCTATATCCTTAATGGAAAAGATGCGAGCCAAATGGGTGACGATGAACTTGCCGAAATTAGAAACAAAGAGATCGGTTTTGTTTTTCAAACCTTCAACCTGCTTCCCAGGACTACCGCTCTAGAGAATGTTGCTTTACCAATGATCTATGCCGGCTACAATAAAGCCGACCGAAAAAAACGTGCAGAAGAGGTTTTAACCAACGTAGGACTTGGAGATAGAATGGACCATAAACCCAATCAACTTTCGGGTGGACAACGTCAAAGGGTAGCCGTAGGAAGGGCTTTGGTGAACAAACCATCTATAATTCTTGCCGATGAACCTACCGGAAACCTGGATTCAAAAACTTCATTAGAAATCATGAATCTTTTTGATGAAATTCACGCTGCGGGGAATACCGTAATTTTGGTTACTCACGAAGAGGAGGTTGCAGACCACGCCCACCGGGTAATTCGTCTTCGTGACGGGATAGTAGAAAGTGATGAGCGAAAAGAGGTTTTAAGCCAATAAGTGATCAACAAGATAATTTTCTCCCCAGAAATTCCTTAAATCAGGTTTTTATTCTGACTCAAAAAAGGTTTCATAAAAGCCAGACTTCTGCATTTTTTGGAAATCACCAAGGTGTTTTTTGAAATTACAATGGCGGCTGATTTCCACATCTGGAAGCTTCCAAGAAAGAGGATTATTCTTAACTTTGGAATCTAAATAATCATCAAAATGAAGCATAAATTTGGAATTTTATTGCTTGCACTTGCAAGCATTTTTATTTCCTGTAATGATCAGGAAAAAGAAGCGAATACTAACCAGGAACAAACTGAAACCACAAAGAATAGTTCTGTTAAGGTAGATGAATTCGCAGATATTAAGATTCTTAGGTACGAAATACCGGGATGGGAAAATCTGGACCTCAAGGAGCAAAAATTAGTTTATTATTTAACCCAGGCAGGCCTTGCCGGGCGAGATATTATTTGGGCTCAAAACTACAAACACAATCTAAAGATTAGAAAAGCTTTAGAGAATGTGTACGCCAATTACGAAGGCGACAAAGATTCTGAAGATTGGAAAGCTTTTGAAACTTACCTGAAACGAATTTGGTTTTCCAACGGTATTCATCATCATTATTCTAATAATAAGATCAAGCCTGATTTTGATAAAGAATACCTTGAAACATTATTATCAGAAACCAATACCGAACTTAGTGGAGAGCCTTTAGAAGTTATATTTAACGATAAGGACGCTAAAAAAGTAAACTTAGATGAAGCCGAAGGTTTACTTTCGGGATCTGCCACCAATTTTTACGGAGCGGATGTTACCGCTGCTGAAGTTGAAGAATTTTATGCAAATAAAAAATCACCTAATCCTGAGAAACCGCTTTCTTTCGGCCTCAATTCTAAACTTGTCAAAGAAAACGGCCAATTAAAGGAACAGGTTTACAAAGTTGATGGTCTATATGGCGATGCAATTTCCGAAATTATCAAATGGTTAGAAAAAGCTGAAGCGGTTGCCGAAAACGAAAAACAAGCTAATGCTTTAGGACTTCTCATAGAATATTATAAAACCGGTGATCTTGAAGTTTGGGACGATTATAATGTTGCCTGGGTGGAAGCCACAGAGGGAAATATTGATTATATCAACGGATTTATCGAAGTTTATAATGATCCATTAGGCTACCGCGGTTCTTATGAGAATATTGTGCAGATAAAAGATTTCGATATGTCTGAAAAAATGAAAGTTTTGGAAGATAATGTGCAATGGTTTGAAGACAACGCGCCTATCATGGATGATCACAAAAAAGAAGAAGTAGTTGGCGTAACCTACAAAACCGTGATTGTTGCAGGGGAAGCCGGAGATGCTTCACCGAGCACGCCCATTGGTGTAAATCTTCCTAATGCAAACTGGATAAGACAGGAACACGGAAGTAAATCGGTTTCTCTGGGTAATATTATTAACGCCTATAGCAAAGCTGGCGGAAGCGAAAAACTTAAAGAGTTCTCTCACGATGAGGAAGAGATTGAGTTAAGTGAGCAATACGGCGAACAGGCCGATAAATTACATACTGCACTTCACGAAGTAGTGGGCCACGCATCAGGTAAAATCAACCAGGGAGTTGGCCAGACCAAAGAAACCTTAAAAAGTTATGCCTCTACTATGGAAGAAGGTCGTGCTGATTTGGTGGGACTTTATTATCTAATGGATCCAAAATTAGAAGAATTAGGATTAACTGATGATCATACGAAGCTGGGAAAAGCGGCTTATAACGATTATATCAGGAATGGAATGCTGGGTCAATTAACCAGGATCGAGATGGGCGAAGACATTGAAGAATCTCATATGAGAAACAGGATGTGGGTAAGTTCCTGGGTTATTGAAAAAGGGAAAGAAGATGGAGTGATCGAAAAAGTTCAAAAAGACGGAAAAACTTATTACGACATTCAGGATTACGAGAAACTTCGAGAACTTTTTGGAGAGTTATTACGTGAAACTCAAAGAATTAAATCTGAAGGTGATTACGAAGCTGCCAAAAACCTTGTAGAAAATTATGGGGTAAAAGTAGATCAGGAAATTCACAAAGAAGTTTTAGAACGAAATGCAGTCTTTAAGTCAGCGCCTTACAGCGGTTTTGTAAATCCTGAGCTAGTAACCGAAACGGACGAAAATGGTGAAATTACGACTATTAAGGTAACTCAGCCGGAAAGCTTTGAAGGGCAAATGCTGGAGTATTCAAAAAAATATAACTTTTTAAAAGAAGACGCCGGAGCTGAGTAATTGAATTATCATAGAAATTATTAAGAAGCGAAAATTTCAATTTCCTTCTTCAATTTTTCTGTAAAATCTAAAGCCACGAAAACACATTGTATTCGTGGCTTTTTTATTAAAAAAATATTGAACAGCGTTTATTGGAAATAGCTGTTCTAAAAATTCCACTTATACTTTCTTTACAAACTTGGTTAAAATAACAATTTGCTGTCCTTCTACCTTTCCCTCAATTTGTTCTGCATTATCGTGAACTAGAGAAACCCGGCGCACAGCAGTTCCGCGTTTAGCGGTCAAACTACTGCCTTTTACATTTAAATCTTTAGTAAGCACCACGGTGTCACCGGCCTCGATTACTGCACCGTTGCTATCTTTATGAATAACATCAGCCGTAGTGTTTTCTTCGAAAACCAACTGGGATTGAGCAAAAGCTTTCAACTCATCTTCCATATACATCATATCCAGTAAATCCTGGGGCCAGCCTTCGGCTTTTAGTTTTGTCAGCATTTGAAAAGCCGTTACCTGAACAGCAGGAACCGTGCTCCACATAGAATCGTTTAAACAACGCCAGTGGTTTACCTCAACTTTATCAAAATCTTCCAGTTGCTCCGTGCAAACCTGGCAAGCCATAAAACTTCCATCGGTAGCTTCTCCCGGGAAATTCTCAAGGCTATAAACCTGTAAATTATCTGTAGCTCTGCAAAGTTCGCAGGTACTATCGCTACGCTCCCTTAATTCTTTTTCTAAATTCATACTTGATTTTTGAAGTCGCGAAGATAGGATATTATAAACCCGAGCTTATTTTTTTACCACGAAAATCCAGACAAACCTTTAAAAATCTCACTCTTTATTACTTTGTTCTTCAATATATTTCTCAACCCGTTCTTCCAAAATAGGCAATGTAACTACTCCCTGTTCTAAAATCACTTCGTGGAAATCACGAATATCAAAATCGGCGCCAAGGGTCTCTTCTGCTTTTTTTCGCAATTCTCTGATTTTAATCTCGCCAATTTTATAGGAAACAGCCTGGCCAGGCCAGGAAATATAGCGATCTACTTCAGTGTTGATATTATGCATAGAAAGTGCGGTATTCTTCTCGAAGTATGCTACCGCTTCTTCTCTGCTCCAACCCATCGCGTGAATTCCGGTATCGATTACCAATCGGCAGGCACGCCATTGCTCATAGGTAAGTTTTCCAAAAAGCTCATAAGGTGTAGTATAAATTCCCATATCTTCAGCTAGGAACTCAGAATACAAGCCCCAACCTTCTCCATAAGCCGATAAATACATATTTCTACGGAATTTTGGAATACTGTCGCCCAATTCGGCATTTAACGCATTTTGTAAATGATGTCCCGGCACCGCTTCATGGGCGGTTAAAGAAGGTAAAACATACAAGGGACGATTAGATAAATTATAAGTATTCACCCAATAATAGCCCGGCTGAGTTTCATTTGAGGCGCCAATATAACGCCCGGTGGTATATTTTGGAGCAATAGCATCAGGAACTTTCGCCACGCCGTAAGGTTTTCTAGGTAAGGTTTTAAAATAAGCGGGAAGTTTAGCATCAATACGCTTAGCAATATCCCGTGCTTCCATTAATAATTCTTCACCGGTTTTAGCATAAAATTGCTCATCGGTTCTTAAGAAATGAATGAATTCCTCGAAACTGCCCTCAAATTCGACTTCGGCAATTATTTTTTTCATTTCTGAATTAATCCGAGCTACTTCCTCTAGACCAATTTGATGAATTTCTTCTGCCGTTAAATCTAAAGTGGTATAGTAATCCAGCCTGTTTTGATAATATTCCCTTCCATTTGGAATTTCTGAAACTCCCAAACTTGTTCGGGTATTTGGTAGATATTCGGTTTCAAAAAATGTTTTAATTCTTTTAAACTGCGGAATTACATTATTCCCAATTGCCTCTTCTGCGGCTTTTAAAACAGAATCTTTTTGCACTTCAGAAAGCGTTTTTGGAAGATTTTCAAAAGGTTCATAGAAGTAGCTTTCTTTTGGATCTTCTAAAATCTGGTCGTTATACGTAGATTCGTATCCTTCAAAAATTATTCTGGGCTGAGTATTTCCTTTTTGCAATCCTTCGCGTAATAAAACTAAATGCTGATCTACATAAGTGGGAATCGCATTTAACTTATTCAAATATTCTTTTACCTGATTATAATTATTTAAATCTCTAACCTGATATGCAAGGCTTAAATGAAACCCCGAATCTGATAGCAACGGATTTAAATAAGCTTCGTATTTATAGCGATCTACAGTTTCCTGAAGCTTGAATTTCAGCATTTCCAGCGAAATCTGTTCGGTTTCGCTTAAAGAATCGGTCTTTATATCCTGGAGTTGCTCCAACTGTTTTTCAGCAAATTCTGACTCTTCTTTGTAATATTTCTCGGTATATAATCCCAAGGGAAATTCTTCGCGATCGTAGGCTTTATGATCATCAATTTCCTGAATAATGGTTTTTAAATTTTCTGAAGCTTCCTGCGCAGTTAGGACAGAAATACATAAAAAAGCGAGGGTGAGAGTAAATATTTGTTTCATAGAAAAATTGAAGTTTTGATAAAGATAAGGTTTCTTAAGAAGTTTGTATGGAATTTGGTATGCAACGAATACACGAATATTTTAGTCAATAGTCTGTAGTTGTTAGGCCTTTGATATAATGAAACTAGCGTCTAAATACTAAAGTCTACCGATTAAGTCGAGAGATTGCTTCAGTCATTCTTCCTTCGCAATGACACCAATTTTGATAGAATAGGTATTTTCTTCCACGCATTATGAATCTCCTATATTATCTTATAATATTCGATCATCATTCCTACTAGTCATTACGAGCGATGAAATAGCGTGGTAATCTCTTATTTAGAAGTTTTCCCAAGATTTGAAAAGATTGCCTCAGTCATTCCTCCTTCGCAATGACGTGTGTGCCTCATTTTGTAATAACGCGAATATTTTACTGAAACAATTGTGAAGTATTGATCTTGCATAATTTAATTTCCCAAAATCCTATTCCCCAGCTGCGATAATAATTCCTTAGCATCTCTGCGTGTCTTTTCGGTTTCTATGGCTTTGATTTCGCCATTTTCTTCGATCAGTTTATAGCTAAAAGCAAAGTCGGCATCTGCCCTGGCTATCGGACTTAAAGTTCCAAAACGAAGATCATTAAAATAAATTTCTCCGTCTCTTTCTGAAATCGTATACCAACCTTCTGAAATATCGATTAGCCGCTTTACATTTCGCTTTTCGATCCAGTCGCCAAGCAATTGATGATTTTTAGGATGTTCCACAAACTCTATTGGTTTGGTATCAAAAATTGAATAGTTTCCAATTAAATATGCATCATCAACCTCCACATTTGCCGACCATAAAACAGCATTTAGCGGGGCCGGCTTCGTTTCAATTTTATAATAGGCAATATCCTGGTTTTCCAAAGCTTCAGTAAACTTATCAAACGTGTAAAGTTTTAAGGCCGGGGTAATAACCAACAAATAAATACTACTTATTAAGAGCCCAAGGTTATTTAATTTTCTCCTTTTTTTAGTTCCTTTTGCTTGTCGCATCGCCAGAATTAAGAACACCAAAAATGGCAGCGTGTATAAAGGATCTATCACAAAAATATTCTTATACGCCAAACGGACTTCTAAAGGCCAAAATAACTGTGTTCCCCAGGTTGTATGAGAATCCAACAGCGGATGCGTGAAAAAGCCCCAAAACATCAACCAGGACCAGTTTTGCCAGGTTGCAATAGATTTCTTTTCAATCTTTGAAATGAGCCAACCAAAAATGGGCGCAAAAAGTATGGAAAATACGATGGAGTGTGTAAAGCCACGATGAATTTCAATAGCGGTAATAGTATCGGTAAAAGCGCTGGCAAAAGTATCCAGGTCGGGAATTGTGCCCGCAATGGCCCCATAAAGCATCGCTTTATTCCCCACTTTTTTACCGAGAACTGCTTCGCCAACCGCTGCGCCTAAGACTATTTGTGTTAGTGAATCCATTTATATTTTTATTTCCTGTAGCTTCTTATTTTAAACAAATTAGACCCTGAAATAAATTCAGGGTGACGATGCTGTTAATCATCAACAATCTCCATTTTTCTTAGAAGGAATGAGGCATTCATATTCTGGCAAATTCCATCTTTGAATTTATAATCAAAATGTAACTCATCGTTGATAATTTCAGCATCAAAATAATGGTTTTTCACCTGGTCTAATTCTGAAGTAATTTCGCATAAACTCAAATCGTGGGTAGCAATGATTCCTGTTGAATTAGAGTTTACCAGCTTCCTAATAAACTTTTTAGAACCTATAGCTTTATCGCTACTATTGGTTCCTTTTAAAATTTCATCAAGAATAATAAAATACCGGTCGTTTTTAATTTCGTCTACTATAAATTTTAAGCGCTTTAACTCTGAAAAGAAATAAGATTCATCATCACTTAGAGAATCGCTAGTGCGCATACTGGTAATGAGTTTAATCGGCGAATACTTACAAGCTTCAGCACAAACCGGAAGCCCAATATTGCTCATTAAGATTTGAAGTGAAACCGTTCGTAAAAACGTACTTTTCCCCGCCATATTCGCTCCTGTAATAATAAAGAATTCTTCATCTCCTATCGCAAAATCATTAGCAACCCTCTTTTTAGGATCTAAAAGCGGATGCGCCAATTTGCTTGCTAAAATTCCTCTTTTTTCGTTTATAATTTCAGGAAAAACATAGTCTGGATGATTAAACACAAAATTCCCCAGGGAATTATAAGCATCGGTAAATTCAATGACCTCAAACCATTTTTCAACATTTTGGCGGTATGCTGAAATCCATTTTTCTAGTTTATAACTCTGGCGAAGATCCCAAAGCAAAAAACCGTTGCCAAAAATGCCAAAAAGCATATTATTTCGCTGATCCAGGTCATCAATTGCTTTAGAAAATTCTTTAAAAATGGCAGAAGCCTTTTTCTTTTCTGAATGAATTAGTGCCTGGTTCTTTTTTAATATTTCTGATGAAAAATTTTCCTGCTCCAGGAGCCCAAGCAGAAAATGATATTGATGAAAAGTATCCTGAACTTTACTTACGCTACCCGAAAGTAAATTGATTTTCTTCAGGTAAATTCCTGTAAAAAGTAAGCCGGCTAGAAACCACAGAAAAAGATGAATTCCCTTTAAATAATCAAAAGAATAACCCGCGATCACTAGAATGGAAATCACCGAAAAAACAGTGGGCAACCATTTCATATAATTCGGAACAAAATTCTTATAATTTTTAAACCATTTAATGACGGTTTTTGATGGGGTCTCAGTTTTTACCAATCTGGCTAAGGCCGAAAATTCCTGTCTCCATTCAGCTTTCGTTGCCAGTTCTTTAACGGCTTCCTGTTTCTGCGAAATATCTTCTATGCTATTTTCAGTAAAAATACCGGCCAGTTTTTTAGTACCTTCATAAAGCGCGGTTCGGTTGGAATACTGGAAAAACGAGCCTCTCCCAAATAAGTCGATATCCTGGCTGTAAGGATGTACGGGATTTTCAAATTCACTGCCTTCGGGTAAATCCTGAAAATTCCGGGTTTTTAAAATATCAATTTCCAGCTCGTTTAGCTTGATGATTTCCTTTTGCTTATCACTCCTATCTTTAAGATTGCTGTGCCTGGAAACCAGGAATAAAAAAAGTGCAATTCCACCAATAATTACCGGAACGATCACATTCATATTTCCGAAGAAATAATAGATCGTAAAACATATTGCTAGAAAAATGAAAAGCCTGATTAAACTGGATACCAGCAATTTTTTGGAGATCTTGCTTAATTCCTGCTGGTGTATTTCTTTTTGCTTTGAATAAAATTCTAATGGGTTATTCATCTAAATCTTTAAGTTCTTGTTGTTGCTTTTTGGTTAATCCCGCTTCTACCAAATTGTAAGAATCGTCTACTAATTGAAAAATAAAATCGGGTTTTAAATGACCATCCAGGATCACTGTGTTCCAATGTTGTTTGTTCATATGGTAACCGGGTAAAATATTATTCTCGTATTCTTCCCGTAATCTTATCGCTTCTTCTGGATCACATTTCAAATTTACACTAAGCGGAATTGTATCAAGCCCAGCCAAAGCAAACATCTTGCCCATAACTTTAAAAACCAGGGTATCTGGACCAAAAGGTAAGCCTTCTGTCACGCCTTTTTTGCTGATGCAATAATTTCTAAGGGTTTCGATGTCCATATGCAATATTGTCATTTCCGTCCCTCTTAAAATCGGGATAAATTCCGGTGGAAATCTATTTAATAATAAATATGCTAGATCCTGACTTCTCGACTACGCTCGAAGTCACGAGTTCAGGATGACGTTATATTCTATTTCTCAATTTTCTTCTGATTTCTATCTTCTAAAGTCAGGGCAGTATAATCTAGTTTCCAGCCTATGGTTTCTACAATTTTTTCCATCAACAAAATAGTATCCAGTGCTTCTTTTCGCGCCTGATCTAAAAGTCCGCTTTGCGGAATTTTATCAACTATATAATTTTTTGCGTCACGGTTAATATCGGTAAGATCTGAAGTTGTAAAAGGATTTGCCCAACCTTCGCGCTTATCGTAATATTTAAAATCTGTCTCTACAGTAAGCAATTCGGGCTGCGGAAAATTGGTAAGCACAATAGTTTTCTTTTCATTTTCGCTATTCATTCTCACTTTACTAAGATCAAAACCCACATGAGCTTTGGCATTAACCAACACTATGGCCTTTTTCTTTCCCAGAAGTAAACTCAGATATTTTTCCTTTAAATTCTCATAATGATAGACTTCAGAAAAATCACCTTCAACAGTTATAAATTTACAAACACTTCTTATTTTATCCATAATCACCAGCGATTGCTCGTTGGTTTTAAGCTTTGATTTCTCCTTATTAAACCTGGTAAAAATAAAATAAGCCACGACCGCTCCCACGGCCAATCCGATAAATAAAAATTCCATATTAATTTCCTATTTCTCCCAAATGAGTGAACTTGAAGCCTTTTTCATACTTGAGCCCGTAGCCTAAAATACGATCAAAAGCCGCGTGTGAAAACAAAATTACACCTATTAATTGAAAAACTTCATTTTGCAGATAAAATCCCAGAAACCAGATTGAAATCGCAAGTCCTTTATGATGAAAAACATTATAAATTAAAGCGCCAATTTTATAATTGAAGAGATATCCAAGCATTCCAAAATCTGGCGTGAAAAATAAAACTAAAAACCACCACCAGGCAAAGTCTAATCGGCTAAAAACGAAGATTCCCAACAGTAACATTGCGAATTCTTCAAGTGCGAGAGTTATTTTCATAAGAATTTATATAAAACAGGTTTTGAAGGGCTGGCATCGTTTTCAAAAGAAGCTATTTGAAGATTGAGCAAATAATCTCCATCCTCAATAAAATTAGGAACATAAACCAATTCAGTAATGGTAGCATCAAAACGAGTGTTTTTCGGATAATTCCAAAAAGCTTTATGCGCCAGTAATTTCCCACCATCCTTCTCCTTATCTACCGAAGGCAAATCTATAAGCAAATGTTTTACACCAGAATTTCTAAGATAAACCGCGGCCTCTTCACTAAGATAAGGCCAATTAGTATGTGAATATTTTTTCGTTTGTTTTTCCCTGAAATTGGGCAGCGTGCGTATAATTAAAGCTTCAGTTTCATTAGGCTGAATTTTCTCCCTCAAAATTGCCTCGGAAATCACTCTATCCTCTCCCCTAATTTCCGGTTCAACTGAAATCAATTTTGAAAAAAAGAAGAAAGTTTTCAGCGTTTGATTGATGCTGTAAAATTCCCTGGAAATATGTCCCACACATTCAGTATGCGTACCGTGAGCGTGCGGATTAAACTGAATATTATTGAAATTAACCGAAGCTCCTTCTGAAACTTTCCCAATAAAATCGCCGTCTTTCACCGGTGTTATTTTAGGAGCATCTAAATACCACGCCACCGGGTTTTTAGCATCGCCCCGCAAACCAATAGAAATATCCAGGGGTTTGGAAAGATCGGTTTGGTATGTTTTCCTGTTGAGTTCTATACTTGTTTTCACAAGCTAAATGTATTAAAAACTTTTTGCTCTAAAATAAGATGAACATAGAATGAGATGAGTCTTTCTATAATCTTATGAAATGGTCATCCTGAACTTGTTTTAGGATCTAAGTTGTTCGTAACTAAAACATGTTAGAAGCTGAAATAAATTCAGCTTGACGAAACTAGGGTTATAAAATAGTTCCTGGATTTCAATTCAGTATAAGCTTTTCTTATTCCAGGAAAAATAAATCTGCAGCAATCCCATCGCTTAAAAATTTCCCTTTGGATGTAATATGAAAGATTCCATTCTTTTCCTGGAGTAAATCTTCCTTTTGTAACGGTTTAGCAAGTTCCAAAAAGTGAGTTTTGTAATCTTCTCCAAACTTCCCTAAAACCTCAGCAAGCTCTACTCCAAATTTCGTGCGCAGCCGTGTCATCACATATTCGTTGTACTTATCTGAAAGCGATAAGGTCTCAGTTTCCTGGGGAATTTTATCATTTTCCAGGGCTTTTATATATAAAGGATTATTGGAGATATTCCATTTCCTGGAATTCCCATCGTAAGAATGTGCGGCAGGGCCAATTCCTAAATAAGGTTTTCCCAGCCAATATGCAGTGTTATTTTCTGAAAAATAACCGGGCTTGCCAAAGTTGGAAAACTCGTAATGTTCAAAACCATTTTTAGTGAGGGTTTCCACCAGAATTTCAAAATGAAGTTTTGCAGCTTCATCATTTACCGGTTTTATTTTCCCTCTTTCAATAAATTTCTGAAGCGCGGTATTAGGCTCTACGGTAAGTGTATAACTGGAAATATGCGGTACGCCAAGTTCTAATGAAATTTCTATATTTTTTTGCCATCGTTCCACACTCATTCCCGGAATTCCGTAGATAAGATCTATAGAAATATTATCGAAAGATTGTTTGGCGAGTTTTATGCTTTTTAAAGCTTCTTCGGCGTTATGGGCGCGGTTCATCAGCTTCAAATCTTCTTCAAAAAAAGATTGAACCCCAATACTCAACCGGTTAATTTTAGAAGCCTTGAGCATTTCCACCTTTTCTTCCGTCAAATCATCGGGATTTGCCTCCAGGGTTATTTCAGAATTTTCAGCAATCTTATAATTCGCATAAATTGTTTCAAAAATTTGCTGAAGTTCATCCGCTTCCAACAAACTAGGTGTTCCGCCTCCAAAGTAGATCGTCTGGATTTCAGGAGAATTGAGCTCATTTTTCCGAAGCACTAATTCCTTGCATAACATTTCCACAAGCTTTCCCTTCTTTTTTAAAGAGGTAGAGAAATGAAAATCACAATAGTGACAAGCCTGCTTACAGAAAGGAATATGGATGTATAAGCCTGCAGCCCCTCCCGGCCTCCCCGAAGGGGAGGAGTTATCAGCAATTCCGTATAAAAACTTTTCTCTCAAAATTTTAATCTCTTTCATTAACTCATAAACACCCTACTTCTGGACTGGGAATTTCATTTTTTCTTTGGGGGGCCAGAGGTTTTCCCCCTGTGGGGGTTAGGGGGCTGAACTCGCGGCTCATTTTGCTTTACGAATGCAGCCCACCCGGAATAGCTTTTTCCAACTTCGGTTCTACCCGAATTGTAAAAATGACAAACCGCAGCTGCGAGCCCATCGGTTGAGTCGAGATTTTTTGGTAATGATTTCAAACCGAGTAAACTTTGTAGCATTTTTGCCACCTGCTCTTTACTGGCATTTCCGTTACCGGTAATTGCCATTTTAATTTTCTTGGGTAAATATTCAGTAATTGGTATTTCTCTTGAAAGTCCGGCGGCCATCGCCACGCCCTGTGCCCTTCCCAGCTTAAGCATAGATTGTACATTTTTTCCAAAAAACGGGGCTTCAATTGCAATTTCATCTGGATGATAAGTATCTATCAATTCTATGGTACGTTCAAAAATCAATTTAAGTTTTACGTAATGATCGCTGTATTTACTCAGCTGTAACTCGTTCAGCTGCATAAATTTCATCTGTTTGTTTTCCACTTTTATAAGTCCGAAACCCATAATCGTGGTACCGGGATCAATTCCTAAAATGATTCTTTCGCTTTTCAAAATACTTTTTTCAGTTTAAAACTCACTAAATTATAGGTAGCTTCGCAAAGCTAAGCAATTTCATTTCCTTACTCGCTAAGCGAGATTTCAAATACACCACCGCTTAGATATTTTCTCTTTCTACTGTTCTTTAATTTGCAGTGATTTGGTTTACTTTACAGGGAAATTAAGAATTAAAAAACCGAATATGTTCATCTTTATTATAATCTGTATTTGTTATTCGGTTTTAATGCTAATGCTGCTTTACGGCTGGAAAAAAATTCCTGAATTCTCTTCGAAAAATTTACCCGTGGAAATTCGGTTTTCTATTATTATCCCTTTTAGAAATGAAGCCGAAAATTTACCGATTTTACTAAAATCTTTAACTGAAATAAATTACCCAAATTCTAAGTTTGAAATTATCCTGGTGGATGATGAGTCAGAAGATAATTCGGTGGAAATCATCAAAGAATTTCAGCAAACGCATCTAGATTCTAATTTAAAAGTTTTAGAAAACCAACGTACTTCAAGTTCCCCAAAAAAAGACGCAATTAACACTGCGATTGATTCAGCTAATTTTGAATATATAATTACTACCGATGCAGACTGCCAGGTTCCTGAGAACTGGTTAAAAATTTATAATTATTTTATAGTTAAAACCGGGAATAAACTCATTGCGGGGCCGGTCGCTTTAAATTCTCTTCCAGCAGCAAACACAAATAATAGGCGCAAAAATATCTTAAGGAATTTTGAAGAGCTAGATGTTTTGAGTCTTCAGGCATCCACTGCCGGAGCTTTTGGAATTGAGAGAGCTTTTATGTGCAATGGCGCCAATTTATGTTATAATAGGCAGGCCTTTTTAAAGGTTTTAGGGTTTACCGGAAATGATAACATTGCAAGCGGTGATGATGTTTTTTTACTTCAAAAATTTCAACAGGGGAATTATAAAATCGGGTTTTTAAAAAGCCGGGAATCAATTGTATATACCACAGCTCAACAAAATTTGGGCGATTTGGTTTCGCAACGAATTCGTTGGGCTTCTAAAGCACCGGCTTACAAAAGCTTATTTGCAAAATTCACCGGAATAAGCGTGCTTTTGATGAACTTAAGTCTTGTGATCGCTGCTTTTTTAGTCTTTTTTCAACTCTTGCCCTACCAGCCTATTTTGATTATTTTTCTAGTAAAATTTAATCTTGATTTTATACTGATCTACAGCTCAGCTAAATTTTTTCAGCGAGAAACAGTATTGCGAAGTTATTTTTGGAGCAGTATCTTTTATTCTTTCTTTAGCACTTACGTCGCGGTTAAATCCCTATTTTCGGACTTTTCCTGGAAGGGAAGACAATTTAAAAACTAAAGATGGATTATTATATTTTAGATTATACTACCTCTGAAAATTACCTGGAGGAAAGAGTAAAATACAGAAAAGAACACTTAAACCACGCGACCGAATATTTTAATGAAGGCTATCTAATACTTGGTGGAGCAATAGATGCGGCAAACGAAGCTGTATTGGTTTTTAAGGCAGACAGTGAGAAAATCCCCGAAGCTTTTGCCCAAAACGATCCATACGTGAAAAACGGCCTTATTCAAAGCTGGTCAGTGAAAAAATGGAATGTGGTAATTGGCAATTAAATTGATACTGAAAGAAGATCTTCACCTAATTCGTGAATCGCTTTTTCTATTCTTCTTGCTCTTTCTTCTGAAGCATTTGCTTTTCCACTGGCATATTGCCTCATGAGAGAAGGGTTTATACCGGATTTTTCGGCGATAGCAGAAATTTTTATTGGAAGAAGCTTAAAAAATGAAGCTATATCCAGCCTATATTCAAATTCAGTTAAACCTTTAATTTCATCTAACCATTCTTCATTAAGATCTTCTGCTACTTCTATATAATCCTCAAACGCAACTTTGAGATTTTGCTTTAATTCATCTAATGAATTTCCAAAAGCACTTACTCCGCCTGGGATATTTTGAGTACTTCCCCAGTAAGTCCCATCCTCGGCCTTTTCAACATATACATTAATCTTTTTCATTGTAATTTATTTAATTCCGGCTTGTTTTAAAATTGAATTCACCGTTCCCTTAGGAAGATCTTTTTTAGGATGCGGAATGGTGACAATCCCTCTCTTTTCAGGATGTTTAAAATGATGGTGACTTCCTTTTGTTCTTACGAGGTACCAACCATCTTTTTTAATTGCTTTAATTAAGGAAACCGAATTCACTCTTTAAATATATAACGAAAATGTTATATAACAAAACTGTTATATGTGAATTATTACTCAGCTTTAATAACAATAGGCATTTTAAAAACGGTAGAAACCGGCACGCCGCGCTTACTTGCAGGATAAATTTTTGGAAGAGAATCTATGCTCTGGTCTAACCACATTCGCAATTCTGGAAGTTGATTATTTAAGGTAGAATCTATTTTAACCGAATCTATCTCGGGACGGCCCGCACTATTTATTTCCAGGTAAAGATAAAGCGTATCGTCTATAGATTCAGTAACTACCGGCTGTTGTTTAGAAAGATAAGCATAAATATTTTCGGCTACTTCTCGCTCAAAACATTCCCGGGCCGCAAGTAGTTCGGTTTCGTCCTGGCAGTTTTCAAAAGCCGGATATTCGTCTACTTCTTTCCAATTCAGCGTTCGGGATTCCAGTTCCAGCACTTCTTCTGAAGAAATTTTCTTGGTCTCAAAATTACAGGAGGAAATTAGTAAAAGTGCAATTACAAATAATCCACGCCGAAACAAGACTAATAAACAATTATTGAAGAAATAAGACTTAAATCTTGAGACAGGTTTCAGAGCATTTAAATCTCGATTATCGAGTAAAGCTTTTTTCATTGGCAAACGCACTTGGACTTTAAGCAAAAGTAAGGAAAATTAGGAGAAAGGCTGGGGAAAAATAAAAAGCTAATCTTCTATTGCATCCAGTTTTAAAGACTTTATTTCTAACTGCCAGGCAGCCTCATCAAGATCCAGGTTGTTATACTCCAAAAGATATTTATTCGTCTTTGATTTTAAACCTTCCACGGCTCGTAAAAGTTGATGATTTATATCCATAATAAAACCATGTTTCAGGTTCTTGTCTGCATAGATATTGTAAACAAGTCGGTTATATTTCACTGCCGGCTGCTTATAAACCAAAGCTTTTGTTTCTTCTAAAAGTTGGCTCATACTTAGTTTTTGCTCTTCCAAATAGATATTTTTATCGGCGTCTACAAAAACATTGATTTCAAAAGCTTCCTGGGAAAGCCCTGTATTAGCAATGAGAAAAAGACTGAAAAAAAGTAAAGTAATTTTAAATTTCATAGGTGTTAATTCAAAGTTTTTTCAAATGCTCGATGTGGAAAAGTAAATTAATTTTCAGCTAAATGCATCTTTTTCTTCAGATCGCTTGCCCGTGTTTTTGCCCTGTATAACATTCCATCGTTACCAATAGTTTCATATTTATTAAAATAAGCCAGGTAATATTTTATCACGGTTGAATCGTCTGCCATATAATTATCGGCAGCTACGGCACGTTCGTATAAAGCTCTTTCATTATCTGGGTTTTCTTCCAGGGCTTTATTAAAATAATCTAACGCGTCTTTATATTTTTCCTGCATCTTATAGGTTAGTCCCAAACTCAAATATTCGGCATCTACCGGTTGCTTTTTTATAAGAATAGACATTAATAAATGGGTTTCAGATTTATCTAAATCCCCGGTTAGGGCATATAATTTCCCGAGAGTATAATGTGTATCTGAATTTCTGTCTTCCATCTCCAAAGCTTTATTATAGTTTTTAATTGCTTTTTCGTACTCTTTAAGTCGATAATAAGCAAACCCAAGTTTACTATAGATAAATTCTGAATCCTGCCCAATTTCTATCAGCTTTTCATAAGGTTGAAGCGCTTCTTTATACAGCTTCAGTGAAGAATAGGTTTGTGCCAGGATGGAAAGCAAGGAAGGATTGTCTGGATTCACCTTCAATCCTATTTTACTAAAGTGCTCAGCCATCGTATACTGACGGTGCTTTAATTTATCTTTTGCCAGCTTATAAAGTGCACCCTGATGCGTGTTATCTAAGGCTATAGTGAACATAAAATAACTTATTGCCGTACTATCTTTTAACTTCTCCTTGATCAAACCCAGCTGATATTTAAAATTGGCATTATCGGGATATTTCTCGGTTAGATCTTTAAAAAGACTATCGGCTAACTTTAATTTCCCACTTTTTACCAATAATTCGCCGTAATCTATTGTGGTTAAAACGCGTTCGGGATTTTGACTTAAAACTTTTTTATAGTTCTCAAGTGCGATTTCGGGTTGCCTGTTGGCCGCATAATTTTTGGCAAGTTTTAAGTAAGTTTTCTCCGTTTTAGGATCTAGCTCCTGAAGTTTATTTATGGCCTCGGCATATTCCCCAACGGCATACAAACTGTCTGAAACAGCCAAAGCCGAAGTTTGAGCTTCGGCTTTGAAGGCTAACATAAAAATAATTATTAGACTAACTCTATTCACTGCTACCTACTTGAAAAACTATAGGAAGAGAATACATAACACTTATGTCCTTACCATCTTGTTTCCCCGGCTGCATTTTTGGAAGTCCAGAAATAACTCTTATGGCTTCTTCCTGTAAAGCTGGATGTGAAGCTCGCGCTTTTACATCTACAACTTTTCCGGTTTCATCTATCCTAAATTGGGTAATGACCCTATTTGTTCCTTTTAGATTTAATTCCTCACCTAGATTGGTATTAAAATTCATATTTACAAATTGGGAAATCTTCCGACTCATACATTCTTTTTTCTCCTCATTAGTACTTGAGTCTTCACAACCTTCAAATACAGGGACATCTTCTACGACGGCAAAAGGTACTCCGCTTTCATTATCGTATTCTATTTCTTCAGCGTATTTATCGGCATCTTTTTCCTCTCCGGAATTTGGCAAATTAATATACATATCATACTTATCGCTAACATATAGTTTGATATAGCCTTCAGGTACTTCTTCATTTCTATTATGCACTGAATAACTAATAGTTCTATCATCAATCGTTGCCCAGCTTACGTAATTCTTATTATTGATTAAAAATTCCTCATATTTTTCATGAACTTTTTTATTCTCTTCAGTCATTCCTTCATCCACATTTATGGTGTAACTATACTGAGCAAGTGGATCATTTTCAGATGCATTTATAGATGAATTTTCATCTGAACACGAAACATAAGTCAGCATCATAAAAAGTAAAGGCAGCACAAATAAATACTTGAATTTCGCAATTGTTTTTGATCTTGATTTTTGTAACATAATAATTCGTTTTTTGATTAATGAATGATTAAAAAATTGATTGATGAATGAAATGTTCTGCGTGTTAAACGCGGTGTTTAGCAACTGCTCATAATAGCTGCGTTTGGTTGTGGTTTTAACCACGTTTGCATCGGCGATGAACTCGTGCAAAGTGGCAATCCTGCTTTGGTAGATATACACTAGCGGATTGAACCAAAATATGATCTTTAAAGCTTCAAAAAATACCAGGTCCAGGCTATGCCTTTGTTTTACGTGAACAAGCTCGTGAGACAAAATTTGCTGCTTTTCTGCTTCAGATAATTTATCGCCTAAAAAGATGGTTTTGAAAAAAGTACAGGCAATGTTTGAGTTTGGAACTTCAATAATTCGCAACTCTTTATCTTCTGAAATTCTTCTAAAACGGAATAGATGATTTAAGTTTTGATATTTTTTCAGCAATAAAATTAAGCTAAGTACCACTCCTGAAACATAGGTTACCAGCCACCAGTTTATTTGTAATCCCTGCTCCTGCACCACATTTACAGCGGGTAATTGCTGAATATTCTCCGGTTGATCGCCAATATAAACTTCGGGAAGCAAAACCTGTGAAAGTGCAGAAATAGAGTCTGTAGGAACAAGCGTCGATAAACTTTCAAATTTCAATAAGGGCAGTAAAAGTGAAACAAGCGGTGTTACTAATAAATACAGCCTGTTTATATTGAAAAACGTCTCTTTTTTTAGCAGCAGTTCATACATCAGCAAAAAACCGAATTGAAACACAACTACCTGAAGTATATAATCTAACATTACTTTTCTTTTTTATTAATTTCTTTTAAAATGGCTTCTAAATCTTTAGTATCCATATCGTTTTTCTTCATAAAAAAGGAAACCATACTTTTAAAGGAGCCGTTAAAATAATTGTTCATCAATTTATTGATGCTTTGATTGCTATAAGTTTCACGAGCCAAAAGCGGAAAATATAAATAACCTTTCCCTTTCTTTTCGTGATCTACAAAACCCTTATCTTCCAGGATTCTTACAATGGTAGAAACCGTGTTGTAAGCCGGTTTAGGCTCTGGCATTTCTTCTATTATTGAAGCGACATTGGCTTTCTCCAGTTTCCAGAGAATTTGCATTATCTCTTCTTCGGCTTTGGTTAGTTGTTTCATAATTAATTTTTGTCATTTCCGCCCCGATAAAAAATCGGGATAAACTCCGGCGGAAATCTCTTGTTATATTCATTTGTCATTCCCACGCAGGCGGGAATCTATATTCAAACTTTTAATTCTTATTACTCGTCAAGCTGAATTTATTTCAGACTTTATCCCGAATTAACTTCGGGATTCCAGGATGAATTGAAACTATATCTCCGAATTTATTCGGAGCAGGCTCTGAAACAAGTTCAGGATGACGTAAGATTCAAATTCAACACTGCTAATATAAACTAACATTTTAGTTTAACCTAATAATTTAGTTAAAAACTTCTTTGGAATTAAATTATATTTGATAATCAAAACATTTAAAAGTCTATGGATCTAATATTTTTTGGAGTTGGAGCGGTTTTAATGATCCTTGGGATTCTGGGAAGTTTTTTACCGGTTTTGCCCGGTGTACCGCTTAGTTGGGTAGGATTACTTCTACTCTATTTAGCACCATCAGTGCCAATAAATTACTTGGTTTTGGGAATCGCTTTGATTCTCGCTGCTATAATTTATGTTTTACAACTAGTAATTCCCGCAATGGGGACAAAAAAGTATGGAGGCAGTAAAGCCGGAATGTGGGGCGCTACTATTGGATTGGTAATCGGGATTTTTGTTCCAATCCCGCTAGGAATAATAATAGGAGCTTTTGCAGGAGCCTTTATTGGGGAGATTATTAATAAATCTGATTCTAAATCGGCTTTGCGGGCAGCCTACGGATCTTTTATTGGTCTTCTTGCTTCTACATTTATGGAGTTGGTAGTAGCGGTAGGGTTTTTAATTTTCTTTAGCTATAAAGCCTGGGAATTTAGGGAATTGATATTTTAAAAAAGAGACTGTTTAAAAATGGTTTAACTAAAGTCTGGTAAATTTGGGCTAAACGAAATGAGATGTAAAACCTGTTATTTTTAAACAGCCTCTGCAAGCATCTTAATGTGCTACAAAAACAGCCTTTCTTTTCTTGAGCTGCTGGTCAAGTTCGAAGATGGTTTTTTTGATGGCTAATTCAAAACTTTCTTCTGTAGAGGAAGCAAAAATCCTGGGGCCAGGAGCACTAAGCTCGATCTCACAAATTTTTGATCTTCCCGTTGGGTCATTTTCTTCTTTAAAATAAACTTCGGCTCTAATAAGCCATTCATATTTTTCTGATAATTTATCTAAGTGTTCTGATACAAATTGAGTTAAATTCTGACTTCCTTTTGTTTTTATAAATTGAATATTGATGAACATAGTAGTAGGTTTTAATTGTTAGTTCAAAATTAGGTTTAAGGTTTCTTATTAAATATGATAAAGGTCACTTTGGATTCAATTAGACCAAATCTTAACGATCATTTTATGAGTATTCAGGCCGCTTGTCGGTATCTTTTATATACTCTGTAATCTTAAAAACTTCTAACCTGTTTAACCTGAAGGCTTTTACAAAACTTGCGATTTCATCTTCCAAATGTTCGTGTTCCATTCTAAAAACCCTGGAATCTTCCATTTTTTCAAGAATCATTTTCCCTATTTGCTGCCTATGTTTATCGGTTTTCTCCAATAGATCCTGGCAACGTTCTTTTAATTTTAGAAGTTCATTCTTCATTTTTGAGGCCACCTTATAATTTTCATCTTTATCTATCCATATAAAATAGCTATCTAAAAGTTTATGTAGAAAAGTGAGATCGTCCCTGAAAAAATGTAAATCTGAATTCCAGTGTTTAGTGAGCGTATAGAGCTGCTCCATATTGGCTTCGGCAATAAAATCGCCCTTTGGCCTTTTCCTTATACTTTCCATAATTAATAGTTTTATTATACATTGAAATTAATATAATACGATCTAAAAAAGTATGATTTTCGTCAGTCGCAGGTAAGTTTAATTCGCCAATTTCAGGAACTTTAAAATTTGGGATAACACTAATGAAGCAAACCCAAAAACCACGATAATTATAAAGTGATTCGCTGAAAGTGGTACCAGTGATAGAGCTTCTGCCATTAAGGGAATATGATAAACCAGCACCATAGTTAAAACCGAAAAAATCAATGCTCCCCAAACCCACGGGTTGGAGGTCACTTCATTTTTCAGGAAAGATATTTTTCGTCCGGGTAGATTAAAGACATTCAGTAACTGCCCTAAAATAAGGGTGTAAAAAGCAATATTATTTACCACAATAGCACTTAGACCCATTTTAAAATGTGTGTAGGCCACAACGCCAATTACCGCCGCTGTAATACTTAAACCATATAAAACTGTGGCGGTCCAGAGTTTTTTGGTGAGTATTGGCTCCTGCGGATCCCTGGGAGGATCTTTCATAATATTTGGATCTCCTTTACCCACACCCAGCGCTAATGCGGGGAAAACATCGGTTACCAGGTTTAGAAAAAGTATTTGAAGCGGAAGTAAGGGCATTGGCAAGTTACTAAAGGATGCCAGGGCTACCGAGATTATTTCTGCCAGGTTACACGAAAGTAAAAAGATTACAAATTGCCTGATATTTTCAAAAATGGTACGTCCCTGCCGTATGGCAAGCTCGGTAGAGGTGAATTTATCGTCCATCAAGATCACATCGGCAACTTCCTTGGCAGCCTCGGTTCCTCTAATTCCCATGGCAATGCCGATATCTGCTTTTTTAAGAGCCGGCGCATCGTTTACCCCATCTCCCAGCATTCCCACAATCGCTTTATTTTCTTGATAAAATTCTACTAAATCCAGTTTTTGGCCGGGAACCATCCTGGCAAAAATTCCCGCCTGCATCAAGGTCTTTTGCTTATCTTCAGGTAAACTGCCTATTTCTTCAAGATCGGCACCATGTACTACCATCTCTTGAGGGGCGTCTTCAGCTATTAACCCAATCTCCTCACCTATTTTCCTAGCAGTATCAGGATGGTCTCCGGTTACCATTACCACCCGTATTCCCGCGTTTTTATAAGTTTCAATTGCTTGTTTAATATCCTTTCGCGGCGGATCTAAAAATCCTAAAATTCCTACGAAAGTTAGATTATTCATTAAATCTTCATAATCTGGCTTCGCATCAGTTTGTTTAAAAGCAAAAGCCAGAACACGCATTCCTTCGGCTGCAATTAATTTTGACTGTTTTTGCCATTCCTCTTTATCCAGAAATTGTTTTGCCCCATCTTTGGTTAAAATGAAATCACAATAATCAAGCAAAGCCTCCAAAGCTCCTTTCACACAAATTAAATATTTGCTTTCAAAATTATGTAATGTGGCCATTTTTTTGATTTCAGCATCAAAAGGAACCTCCTGTATTTTCGGGTATTTTTGCTGAAGTTTTTTATAATCAAATCCCATCTCGGCAGCGAATTCAACTAACGCGATCTCCACGGCATCTCCAGTGAATTTGTCATCTTTTAATTTTGAATTATTACAGAGGCTACCAATTTGTATCAGTTTTTCAAAAGCAGGATCTGTTTTGAAATTTGCTGCTTCGGTTGCCGGAAAATCTAAAGTGCCCAACATTAAATGGTGAACGCTCATTTTATTTTCGGTAAGTGTGCCAGTTTTATCGGTGCAAATTATCCCGGTTTCACCTAAAGTTTGAACCGCCTCCAATTTTTTAATCACTACATTCTTTTTAGAAAGTCGAAGCATCCCCCTTGCAAGAGCTATGGTGGCCACAATGGGCAAACCTTCAGGAATTGCTGCTACCGCTAAGGCAATTCCGGTTTTTATCATCAGCATTAAATCTTTGCCCTGAAAGTAACCGGTTATTACAATTAGCATCGCTAGAATTAAAGTGAGCCATATAAGCCATCTGCTTAGTTTTTTCAACTTTTTTTCTAAAGGCGTACTTTGCTTTTTAGCACTACTGGTGAGTTCGCTAATACGGCCAATTTCGGTATTAATGCCTGTTGCTATTACAATGGCCTTTGCTTTTCCCCTAACCGCAATCGTACCTTTATACAACATATTTTTACGATTGGTCAGAGGAACTTTTTCGGGAAGTGTTTCAATATTTTTTTCTATCTGATTACTTTCCCCGGTGAGAATAGCTTCTTTTACCGCAAAACTTTCGGTTTTCAGCATTCGGCAATCGGCAGGAATAACATCGCCACTCTCCATAATTACAATATCACCGGGAACCAAACCTGCCGCCTTAATTTGCTCTTCCTTACCACTACGCAAAACATTGGCCTGGGTTTCTACCATTTTCTGCAGAGCCTCTACCGAGCGAAGCGCCTGCCACTCCATAAAAAAACCTATTAAGGCGGTAATAAGGATCACTATTAAAACCGCCGTACCTTCCAGCCATTCGCCAAAGAAATAAGCCAATGCCATCGCGGTAGCCAGAATATAGATTATAGGATCAAGAAATTGCTCTAAAAATATGAGTTCGATATTTTTAGATTTCGATTCTTTTAATCGATTAGCTCCGTGTTTTTCTAATCTTGATTTAACTTCAGAACTATCTAATCCTTTATTGGGATCTACTTTAAATTCCGACAGGATTTTTTCAACAGAGAGCGTGTGCAGATCTTTAGACATTTCTTAGTATTTTACTCGATAATCAAGATTAAATATTCCGGGGATTGCCTCGAAATCAGATTATATTTTCCAATATCAATGCTTCCTGAGCCTGCCCCCGAAGTTGTTTACTGCCCGGCCTCGGCCTTATTAATATTCTCTATTCCTTTTAAAAGTGCATCAGGATTAAACGAAATACTATCTATTTGTTCTTTTACCAGAAATGAAGCGAATTCGGGGAAATCACTGGGCGCCTGCCCGCAAAGTCCTATTTTCTTCCCGACTTTCCTGGCTTTTTGTATCGCTGTGGAAACCATTTCTTTAGCAGCAGCATTATTTTCATCAAAAACACTTACCATTAATTCTGAATCGCGATCAACACCCAGCGTGAGTTGTGTGAGATCGTTAGATCCTATGGAAAATCCGTTAAAATGTTCTGCAAATTCTTCAAGGAGAATTACGTTAGAGGGAATTTCAACCATCATATAGATTTCAAGAGAATTCTTTCCGCGCTCCAAACCGAATTTTTTCATAAGCTTTATTACGGATTTTGCTTCTTCAATCGTTCTGCAAAAAGGAATCATCACTTTTAAATTATCAAGACCCATTTCTTCCCTAACTCTTTTAATAGCTTTGCACTCAAGCTCAAAAGCTTCTTTATAGTTAGGATGAGGATAACGCGCAGCGCCTCTAAAACCAAGCATAGGATTTTCTTCTAAAGGTTCAAATTGACGGCCTCCAATTAGGTTTGCATATTCGTTACTTTTAAAATCGCTAAGCCTAACAATTACTTCTTTTGGGTGAAATGCGGCCGCCATTACGGCTATTCCGCGGGATAATTCTTCAACAAAAAAATCACTTTTATTTTTATATTGCCAGGTTAGTTCGTCTATGGTTTTTTTTGCAGCTTTTTCTTTAACCTCATCATATTTTACCAAAGCCATTGGGTGAATTTTTATTTTATGGGTAATTATAAATTCCATTCGTAATAATCCAATTCCTGTATTTGGATAAAAAGAAAGTTGAAAGGCCCGGTCTGGATCTGATAGAATGAATTTAGCCTCCGTTTTTGGAAGGGAAATTTTTCCAAAATCAATTTCCTTAATATCAAATTCAAGGGCACCTTTATAAACAAAACCGGTTTTGCCTTCACAGGAAACGGTAATCATTTCCCCATCTTTAATTTTGGTGGTAGCATCGTTTGTTCCCACTATTGCCGGCACACCAAGTTCGCGGGCTACAATTGCTGCATGACTGGTTCTTCCGCCTCTATCAGTTACTACTGCGGCTGCCAATTTTAATAACGGATCCCAATCTGGGCTGGTGTTATTGGTAATAAGAATCTCCCCGGAATTTAACTTGTGTCCTTCTTCAGGTGACTTTAAAAATCGCGCTTTACCGGTGGCGATGCTCGAACCAATAGCGCTTCCGCTAGTTAAAATTTCGCCTTTTTGCTTTAGGTGATATTCAATATAAAAGCGTTTATCTTCATCCTTATGTACTGTTTCCGGACGGGCCTGGGTAATAAAAAGTTCGTTGGTTAAACCGTCTTTTGCCCACTCCACATCCATTGGGCGATCGTAATGCTTTTCTATTAGTAAAATCCACCGGGAAAGTTGAATTATCTCTTCATCATTTAAAACAAAACTATCCTGTTTCTCCAGCGGCGTTTCGATGTTTACGGTTGAAGAATGACCGCTGGATTCGGCATAAACCATAGAAAGCTCTTTATGCCCCAGTTTCTTCTGAATAATAGGATTTTCAGCTTTATCAATAGTCGGTTTGAATACATCAAATTCATCGGGGTTTACCAGGCCCTGCACTATATTTTCACCCAATCCCCAAATACCTGAAAGATGAATAATATTCCTGAAACCAGATTCGGGTTCAAGACTAAAACCAATCCCCGAGCAACTAATATCAGACCGTACCATCTTTTGCACCCCTACCGAAAGTGCTATTTCGTGATGCAAAAAGCCCTGGTCTTCCCGGTATTTAATGGCCCTGTTTGTATAAAGTGAGGCAAAACATTTCTTAACCGCCTCAAGTAAAGCTTCGTTTCCTCTAATATTTAAAAAGGTGTCATGCTGGCCGGCAAAACTCGCACCCGGTAAATCTTCTGCGGTGGCGCTACTTCTCACGGCAACCTGGATATTTTCTCCTTTTCCCAAATCGTTATATGCGGCAACAATTTCTTCGGAAAATTCTTTGGAAAATTCTCCCCGTAAAATCAGTTCCCTGGCTTCAGAGCCAATGCTGCTAAGGTTCTCATAATTCTTCCTATCAAGTTTTTTCAATAAACCTTCTATTTCTTCTTCAATATTATTCGATTTTAAAAAGGTCCAAAAACCTTCTGAAGTGGTAGCGAAACCATCTGGCACCAAAACACCTTCAGAAGATAGTTCGTTATACATTTCACCAAGAGAAGCATTTTTACCGCCAACCTTTGTGACATCTTTTATAGATATCTCTCTAAATTTTTTAATGAATTTCATAAGCTTAATTTTTATTGTAACACGAGTTCATAACCCATATTCAGCAGGAAAATTCCCAATAGGAAAAGCAGTACATAAATTGTCTGTACAAATTTGAAATTTAATACAGCAAGTTTGCGCGTAGTAGATTCAGGAAAAACAAAGAGGCCAAGACCTATAAAAAGTGAGGTCCAACCCAGGGCAGTTATTATAAATTTCCAACTTCGCTCCCAGATATTATGAAATAAAATATTGAGTAAACCTATAATTATAGCAGCAAAGGCAGCTAATATCACGAATTTTTGATCTTTTAAATCTTCAAAAATTTGTTTTATTCTTTTAGGGTTGAAGCTTAGCACAAAGAAGAAAATTAAAAGGTACCAACCCCAGAATTTAGCGAGAAATAAGGAAGTATCCATCTTTTACAGGCCTTGGTTATTCTCTCAAAGTTAACCTGTATAAAAAGATTTTAATATGATAAATATCAGCTGAATAACTAATAATTCATCTTATTTAAACTGTTAGACTTTTGTGAAAATTTAATAGGCTTTAAACAAGATCAATTAAATTCAGCTATTTTTATAATTATATGAAAGAACATTACTGGATCTTAGCGGGAATTGGTTTCACCACCCTTATCATGGCCTGGCTGCCTTCAATTTCAAAAAAAATAAAGGTTAGCGGTCCTATAATTTTACTACTCATTGGCTTTCTTTTAGTGGGATTAGGATTACCTATTGGATGGCCAGATCCCTTATGGGCAGATGAGGGACTCATGTATTTTTCTGAAATGATAGTGATTATTTCCCTAATGGGCGCTGGTTTAAAAATTGGAAATAATTATAGTTTTAAAGCCTGGAAAAGACCTTTGTTACTCGTGTTTCTAACTATGCCCCTTTGTATGATTTCGGCATATTTCCTGGGACAAAATTTCCTATTTCTTAGTGTTCCTTCCTCTTTATTACTTGCGGCAGTACTTGCACCTACCGATCCTGTTTTAGCCGCTGAAACTCAACTTGATGATCCCGAAAGAGAAAAAGAATACAAGGGCAAAATTAGATTTGCACTTACTGCAGAAGCCGGTTTAAACGACGGTCTCGCTTTTCCTTTCACTTATATGGCTGTATTGGTTGCACAAGCCGGAGGTTGGGCGGCTTTTGATTTTACCGATTGGATGCTAGATAAGTTCTTTCTAAAAATAATTATTGGTACTTTAATAGGTTTTGCCATAGGACAGGCTATTGGGTTTTTACTGGACAGGGTACACAAATACACGGGTATAAAAACATTTGACGGTTTTCTTGCCCTCTCCCTTACCCTATTTAGTTATGGCGCAGCAGAACTCCTGCATGGGTATGGTTTTCTTGCCGTTTTCTTTACCGGTTTAAGCCTAAGACATTTTGAAAAAGTTAGCGGAGATTACAAGACAAAAATGCACGATTTTGTTCACGAAATAGAACGCATTTTACTCGTGGTTTGGATTATTCTTTTTGGTGGTTCTATTATGAATGGAATGTTAAGCCTTACCGATTGGCGTGGAATTGTATTCGCTTTTGCTTTTGTTTTAATTATTAGGCCCCTGGCAGGAATTATAAGTATGATGGGGATTAGAGACAGTTTTAAGAATAAACTTGCCATTAGTTTCCTGGGAATTAAGGGAATTGGCTCTGTATTTTATCTCGCCTGGGCTTTCGTTGAATTTGAAGGTTTTGAACATAAAAATGAACTCTATTCTATTACCGCATATATTATTCTAATTTCTATAGTTGTTCACGGACTTACCGCACCTTCTATTATAGAATATTTTAAAAAGAAAACAGAAAAGGGAGAAAATGAATCAGGTGAAATACCCAATGAATAGCTGAAGCAAATACGGAGTTATAAGCGCGGTGATAATCCCATTTACACACATAGCCAACCCACTGTAAACCCCCGCGAGTTTGCTTTCTTCAAAGGCACGGGCGGTGCCAATTCCGTGGGCAGCTGTACCTAAAGCCGTACCAATAGCAATTTTACTTTTTATTCCTAATTTCTTCAGAATAAATGGTCCAAAAGCATTTCCAAAAATTCCAACAGCGATTACAATTCCCGCCGTAATTTCAGGAATTCCACCGGTAAGTTTTGTGATTTCAATAGCAATTGGCGTAGTAACCGATTTTGCCGCCAACGATTCAATTATAAAATCAGGGACTTTTAAAAGTAGAAGAAAAATAATTACAGTTAAAACTCCGCTTATTCCACCAACGGCTACCGAAAGCAAGAACACTTTTAAATTCTGTTTTACTTCTTCATATTTTTCATAAAAAAACACACCAAGCGCCACTACCGATGGCCCCAGGAAGAAACTAATAAATTTTCCGCCGCGATTATAATCTTCAAAATCAATATTGAAAATCAATAGAAAACAAATAATAAAAACAATAGCTACCAAAACTGGAGTCAGTAGCGCATAATTAAATTTTTTCTGAAGTTTACGTGCACCCGCAAAAGCGATTAGACTTATAAAAACACCAAATATTGGTAATTGAAAAAATTCTTGCATTATTTCCCGAATTTTTCAATAATTATTGCTGAAATATAAAGAGTGATTACGGTGCTGGCAATTACAGCTATTGAAATGGGTAACCAGTAATCGGCGATAATCTCAAAATACACCATTAAGCCAACCCCATAAGGAATAAAGAATAAAACCAGGTATTTTATAAGCTTATCTGAGGCCGGTTTCACATCCTGAAGCTTTATGATTTTTAACCGTAAAGCCAGGAAAATAAGAAACATTCCCAGGATATTTCCAGCGATTGGGATTTCAAAAAAATAGGTGAGTAACTCACCTAAAAGTAAAAATCCAAGAATATAAGCTAAAGCTTTGAGCATCTCTAGTTTATTGATACATATCTTTCACGTCGGCTTCGTGTAAGTCTACAAAGAATTCGCCAATCATATCGGTTGCTTTTTCAAAGAAAATCTTTCCTTTTTCAGCAGTTGCAGCTTTAGGATTTCCTACCCCTGTATCTTCGGTAACTTGAGTCCATTCTCGTTGTGCACTCGCCCAACCTTCTTTTAAAGCTTTAATCTTAAAAGTTTTGGCGCTGCCGTCTCCCGCTTCTTCTAAAGGTAAAACTAACTCAGGCCGCAAATGCATAACAGCCGCGGTTTCCAATTCTCCTGCGTGATCACCGGGCTCTTCAAAATAAGGTTTTGCATCTGTAACCTGCCACCAGTTTAGCGCACAGGTAAAGATATCTGGAAATTCAAGACTTAATTCCCTGATTAGTTGTTTAAAATTATTGCCGCCGTGCGCGTTTAAAATCACCAGTTTATTGATTTTATGTTTTTCTAAAACCTGCGCTACATCTTTTAAAATAGCGTATTGGGTACTGGGATTAAGATTCATACATAATTTCACATCCATTTGGCCGGTATTCACTCCAAACGGAATGGTAGGTAAAACCACGGCCTTTGCATTTTTTTCCCAGGCTTTGTGAGCTGCGTTTATTGCAGCTTCTTCGGCAAGAATATTATCGGTAGCATACGGCAGGTGATAATTATGTGCTTCGGTAGCTCCCCAGGGCAAAACAGCTATGCTAAAATCTTCGTTTTTAATATGTTTCCAATTGGTTTCGGCCAAAACGTAAGGCCTTATCTTTCTTTCCATAAACTTAATTTCATTTAAAATTAATAATTCTAAGCGATTCTGTAAGATTTAAAGGGCAGAAATTAAAACCTATCTTTGATTAAAATTAAAATCGATGCTGGATTTTGTAATTGTTGGCGGTGCACAGGCCGGACTTTCAATGGCTTATTACCTTAATAAAATGGGTAAGGATTATGTTGTGGTAGATAAGGAAAAGGAAGTTGGTGCTTCCTGGTTAAACCGTTGGGATTCCCTTAAACTTTTTACACCTTCAGAATTTAACAAGCTTCCGGGAATGGAGTTCCCTGCCGAAAAAGGTTATTACCCAACAAAAAAAGATGTTGCTGAATATTTTAAAAATTATGTAGCCGAATTTGATATTAAAATTAGGTTAAATACATTAATAGAGCATATTTCGCAAAGAGAAGATTATTTTATTCTGAAGCATCAAAACGGCGAGATACATTGTAAAAATGTAGTGATTGCTACAGGGCCGTTTCATATTCCATACACGCCATCTTTTTCTAAGAAAATATCAACAGCTATTTTCCAGATTCATAGTAATTATTATAAAAATCCCGGTCAATTACAAGAAGGTCCAGCAATGGTTGTAGGGGCAGGAGATTCGGGATTTCAAATCTTAGATGAAATCTCTCAAACTAACAGAACCACTTATTTTTCTGGCGCCACCAACGTTCGAGTACTTCCACAAGAAATTTTAGGAAAAACATTATGGTGGTGGTTCACAAAAATTGGTTTTCTAAGTTTTAGCCGAAATACCTGGTTAGGGAAAAAGTTGAGTGAGTCTAAGCAACCTATTATTGGGACCGATGTAAAAGGTATTCTAAAACGAGAGAACGTTATTCCTGTTGGAAAAACAAAAGATGCAAAAGGCGAAATTATAATTACTAAAAATCGAAAAATTGAAGAGCTAAAAAATATCGTCTGGGCCACCGGTTACCGACCAAATTTTAGTTGGATAGAAGGCCTGGAACTTTCTAAAGACGGCTACCCAAACCATAATCGCGGTATTAGTAATATTAAAGGACTTTATTTTATAGGTCTTCCCTGGCTGCATACACGAGGCTCGGCAACTTTAGGGGGAATTAAAAAAGACGCGCAATATCTTGCCAATTATATTGAAGCTGAAGAAAAAACGCTTGCCTAACAAAACTTCTGGAGGTTTCTTCTTAAATATTTTTACTACACTTTTTGCTTAAACACAACAATTAGGCTTGATCCCATAAAATTTCGGCATAAAAAAATCCCTAAAGTAGGTGAACTTTGAGATTTGGGAATAAAAGTGGGCGCAAAGGGATTTGGATTCCTGCCCCTCCCTCCCGAAGCAAAATCGGGATGCTCTGGACCAACTGAGCTAACTTTCTATAAAATAAAAAAGATTTCCAAATTTTGGAAATCTTAAATTCTTGTGGGCGCGAAGGGATTCGAACCCCTGACCCCTTGGGTGTAAACCAAGTGCTCTGAACCAACTGAGCTACGCGCCCTAAATAATTTGAATAAATTCTACTTCCTAATAAAAGAAAGTGCAATATTTTTTGGGATTTTAATCCCTGACCCTCCCGATGCAAAATCGGGATGCTCTGAACCAACCGAGCCATGCGGCCTAATAATTTCAATAAAACTAAAGCTCTCAATAAGCTAAAAAAAGGCTTCCTTTTATAGAAGCCTTTTTAATCTCTGTGGGCGCGAAGGGATTCGAACCCCTGACCCCTTGGGTGTAAACCAAGTGCTCTGAACCAACTGAGCTACGCGCCCTATTCCTGAATGCGGATGCAAATATAGATTAGTTTTTAATCTACACCAAGAAAAATTTCAAAAAAATTAAATTATTTCTGCAACGGTAAAAGTGCTGCCTCCAACAAACACCAGATCTTCATCTAAGGCCGTTTCCAGCGCAGCTTCGTAGGCTTCTGAAACCGAATTAAATAAGCTTCCCTCTAACCCAAATTTAGCAGCTTTTTGTTGCAATATTTCAGTTTCCAACCCGCGGGGAACATCGGGTTTTGAAAAATAATAAATTGCCGATGTAGGAAATAATGGAAGAATTTTATCTAAATCTTTATCGTTTACCACTCCCAATACAATATGTAAGTGTTGAAACTTTTCTTTTTTAAGCTGTTTAAAAACCAGGCTTAAACCTTCGGTATTATGTGCTGTATCACAAATCACTTTTGGTTTTTCCTGTAATATATCCCAACGCCCCTGCAACGAAGTATGCAATTTCACACTATTAAGTCCGTTTCTTAAACCATCTTCGGGAATCTCCCAGCCATTTTCACGTAATACTTTTACCGCTCCCAGCACACTTTTAATATTTTTGTTCTGATAATCGCCCTTAAGATCGGTATGATATTTATCGAATTTTAAATCTTCAGCAAAATAAATTTCTGAGTTATGTTGCTCAGCTTTTTCAGTAAAAATATCTGTAGTTTCTTTTTGTTTTTCACCAATAACTACAGGAATATTATCTTTTATAATTCCGGCTTTTTCCGAAGCAATTTTGGCTAAAGTATCTCCCAGGAACGCAGTATGATCTAAGCCTATATTAGTGATTACCGAGACTTCAGGAGTAATTATATTAGTAGAATCTAAACGCCCCCCCAGGCCTACTTCAATTACAGCAATATCTACCTTTTCCCTTGCAAAATGATCAAATGCCATCCCTACGGTCATTTCAAAAAAGGAAAGTTCATTTTCGGTTAAAAAATCTCTGTTCTCATTGATGAATCCAACAACATTTTTTTTCGGAATAAATTTTCCGTTTACCTTAATGCGCTCTCTAAAATCTTTTAAATGCGGAGAAGTGTATAAACCCACTTTATAGCCAGATTCCTGTAAAACCGAAGCTAACATATGGCTGGTAGAACCTTTTCCGTTAGTTCCTGCAATATGAACCGATGGGAATTTTTGATGAGGATTGCCTAAATGTTTGGCAAGTTTAATGGTGCGGGAAAGATCTTTCTTAAATGCCTGTGCTCCTACTCTTTGGTAAATAGGCAACTGCTGAAACATCCATTCAACAGTTTTGGTATATGCTTCCACTTATTCAGAAAGTTTGAAGTTATAAATAATTGTGCCCACCTGGCGCGAAGGTGCGTTGTTATCACTATTGAAACGAGTAGCCATTGCAGCTCTTCTTGCAGGATCTGTAAGACAGGACGCACTGTTGGTTGTTCCTTTTACACCCGGTGTGGCATTAATAACCTGCCCATTCTGGTTAACTTCTATACGCACTACCACTATCCCGGATTCATTACAATCCTGAACAAATTTTTCTTTATTTATTGCCCGTCTTCCACCTAAGCGATAATTACCATCACCATCCAGGCCAGAGCCACTCCCGTAATAGGAACTCGCATTAGGATCGCCATCTGGATCGCCTTTATCTCCTGCCTGATTATCGTTACCTTCTCCACCACTTTCGGTTCCCGATCTTTCGGGACCGTTTAAAATACTACTCATAGCATCGGTAGTAGATTGGTCTGGTTTGGGTTCTGGCTTTTTAGCCGGTGGTTGTTCTACAGGCTTTTCCGGTTTCTTCTCAACTACTGGCTTTGGCTTTTGCTTTTCCTGAATTACCGGAGCTTCTTCAATTTGCTGTGTTACCACTTCTTCTTCCACAACCGGTTCTGGCAGCGTTTGAGTTTCGGGAACGGTAGTTTGCTGAGGAGCAGATTGTACCGGCTCGGTAGGTTGCTCTTCTCCTGAACCAACTTCAGAAGTTCCAAAATTTATAGCAATACCACTCTCTGGTGGCGGATCTAAATATTTAAAGCCTAACAGAAATAGCAATGCAATTAACAGCACGTGTAAGATAACCGTGATGGTAAAAGATTTTTTTTCGTGTTTGGTTTCTAACATGATTAGATTTATTCGGGTTTAACCGCCAGAACGATTTTATAACTATTTCGGTTTGCTATATCCATAACATTTACCGCCTTTTCTATAGGCACACCTTCTTCTGCCCTTAAAATAATGGTTGGCTTTTCTTCGCCTGCCAGTTTGGTTTTTAATGTACTTTCTAATGCCGACTGTGAAATACGCTCATCGTCTACATAAAACTGAAGATCTTTAGTGATGCTTACCGCTACATTTTGAACACTGGTTGTTTTTCCTTTCGCCTTTGGAAGTATTAGGTCTAAGGCTTCTGGAGTAATTACCGGCGAGGTGAGCATAAAAAAGATCAACAACAGGAATACAATATCTGTCATTGAGCTCATACTGAACTCGGGGCTTACTTTATTTCTTCCTCTTAAATTCATATTAAGCGGGCTCGTTTAACAGGTCAAGGAAATCTACTGCGGTAGCTTCCATTTGGTGTACAACTTTATCGGTTTTCACCACTAAGTGGTTATACCCAATATAAGCGATAATACCAACAATAAGTCCGGCAACGGTTGTAGTCATCGCGGTATAAATACCCTCAGCGAGTGCTCCCATTTGTGCCTGTCCACTACTTGTTGCCAATTCATGAAATGCAATTACCATACCTATAACTGTTCCAAGGAAACCAATCATTGGAGCTGCACCTGCAATAGTAGCCAAAATACTTACATTCTTCTCCAGTTTGTAAACTTCTAAGCGACCTGCATTTTCTATGGCGGTATTAATATCTTCTAACGGACTTCCAATTCGGGAAATTCCTTTTTCGGTTAACCTGGCTACGGGAGAATCACTTTGTGCACAGCGCATTTTAGCCGATTCTATGTTTCCGTTTAAAACATTATCCTTTATTTGAAGCATAAAATTTTTATCTACCTGGCTTGCCGATTTTATAGCAAACAGCCTTTCAAAGTAAATATAAACTGCTGCGAACAACAGGATAAACAAAATAATGATGATTATTTGGCCTCCAAGGCCACCACTTAGCATTAAATCGAATAAAGACAGGGTTTTTTCTTCCACTACCGGTTCTGCCTCCTGGGCGGCTGCGGCAACGCCGTCCTGCTGAAAAAAGTATAGCATAGGTTTCTATTAGGGTTTTTAATGTAACGTGATAAACCAGATTTAATTGTAATCCAAATTTAGTAAAATAATCAGCAGTGCAAACTGCTTTATCTCAAATGGCAGTTTTTTATTTTTTGAAGCGCATTTTTAATGATTTTATTCATAAAAAAAATCCCGCTCGAAAGCGGGATTTTCAGGAATAATCTCAATCAACTAAAATTACAAGATTAATCAAAAATCTATACCAGCTGCTTTAATGCAACTTCAAAAGCGGTCTTGCTTATATTGGTTTTACTACTATTATTATCGTAAGTATTCTGGATGGCATTTTTAATGGTCATAGAAGTGTCATTAAATATAGACTCATCTGTCATTTGCACTCTTCTTTCCATAAAATAAGCGAAAACTCTCGCCATTCCACAGTTTGCTATAAAATCAGGGATTAAGCTAACTTTCTCGTCGGTAGATTCCATAATTGAGCCGAAGAAAATTTCTTTATCAGCAAAAGGAACATTGGCGCCACTGGTAATTACCTCTAACTTTCTTTCTATCAAATTATTAATTTGATCCTGGGTAATTAATCGGGAAGCAGCACAAGGTGCAAAGATCTCGGCATCAAGCTCCCAAATCTTTTCATTAATTTCTTCAAAAGGAATTAAATTATCGTGCTTAATTGTATTCCCTTCTTTGTGAAGGAAAAGTTCCTTAATTTCTTCAAAAGTAAATCCGTCTTCGTTAATTAAACCGCCAACGCGATCTATTATTCCAACAATCTTAACACCCATTTGCGAAAGGTAATAAGCTGCGGCAGAACCAACATTTCCAAAGCCCTGAACAATTGCCTTTTTCTCGGTCACATCTCCACCATAGATATCGTAGTAATGTTTAACCGATTCGGCTACGCCGTAACCCGTAATCATATCGGCAACCGTATATTTACGGGTAACATCTGGTGAAAATCGAGTGTTTTCTAAAACTTTAATAACTCCCTGGCGTAACTGGCCAATTCTATTAATTTTATCGGCTTCACTGGGTTTAAAGTGCCCGTTAAATACACCTTCCTGCGGGTGCCATACACCACAATCTTCAGTAATCGGAATTACTTCATTTATTTCATCTACATTTAAATCACCACCGGTACCGTAGTAACTCTTTAACAATGGAGAAACCGCTTTATACCAACGCTCTAAGACGCCTTTTTTTCGAGGATCGTTGGGATCAAAGTTTATACCCGATTTAGCGCCTCCAATTGGAGGTCCTGAAACGGTGAATTTCACCTCCATAGTTTTGGCTAGTGAAAGCACTTCATTTTGATCTAATCCTACACGCATTCTTGTACCTCCACCGGCAGCACCACCGCGTAGAGAATTTATTACCGTCCATCCTTCGGCTTCGGTTTCAGAATCTTTCCAATTGAAAACGATTTCGGGTTCTTTATTTTCGTATAATTTTAATAATTCCTTCATTTATACTCTAATTTTTCGCAAATATATAAACTAAGTAGTATATTTTTAATTTTTCAGCAAAAAGTTTAGATCTCATAAATTATTCCGGAAGAATGGTCTTTTTTAGCGCCGGTGACCGATTTTAATACATTTACCTCATCCCGAAGCTTTAAAACGCCAAGCAGTCCAAAAATTAAAGCTTCTTTATAATTAATAATTTCATCTGAAGGAATCGTGAAATGACATTTAGACTCCTTTTTTAAAAGCCTGATTAAAAAATTATTAAAAGTTCCACCTCCGGTCATAAAAACTTTTGAATTAGGATCGTTATCCAGGGTTTTTGCAATTTGCTGAGCCACGTGAACAGTATAAGTATGAAGAATATCCTGGAGGTTTTCTTCGTGTTTTTCCAAAACAGGGAAAACTTCAGACTTCACCCATTCTATTCCTAAAGATTTTGGTGGTTTTTGCGCATAAAATGCAAGCTTATTAAGCTTCTTAAGTAAGTTTTCATTCAAACTGCCAGCCGCTGCCAGTTTACCACCTTCGTCAAATTCCTTTCCTAATTTTTGAGCGTAATAATTCAAAACGGTATTTACGGCACAAATATCATAAGCCAAACGTTCCCCACTTTTTTCGGTAGAAATATTTGCGAATCCGCCTAAATTGAGACAATATTTATAATCTGAAAAAAGCAATTTATCGCCAATTGGCACCAGCGGTGCGCCCTGCCCGCCAAACTCTACATCCTGAACTCTAAAATCGCAAATTACGGTTTGTCCAGATAGGTAAGCGATTTCTGGTAAATTCCCAATTTGCAAGGTGTAATTATTTTCAGGCTCATGTTTAATAGTATGCCCGTGGCTACAAACCGCATCAATATCTTTAATTTGATGATTTTCAATAAACCGGGAAATAATTCCGGCGAGAAAATTCGTATATTTTTTATTTAGCTCTTCTAAGCGTTCTTCAGAATAATTAATAGCGGCTGCTAAAGTTTCCTGCCAATTTAACGGGTATGGAATGGTTTCAGCCTTCAAAATCTTATAACTCCAGGAGTTTTTAAAATCGAAATTAACATAGACCAAATCGATGCCATCTAAGGATGTCCCCGACATTACACCAATAACTTTATAATTTGCTTTTTTCATATTCGTAAAATTAATTAAACTAAATTGAAAATTACATACCAAAACTTTATCTTTGGCTACCAAAATTAGATTTTCCTAAATTAAAATAATAATATGGATTTCAAACTTACAGAAGAACATATAATGATTCGCGATGCCGCGCGTGATTTTGCCAAAAACGAATTATTGCCTGGTGTGATAGAGAGAGACGAGAAACAGGAGTTTCCCGCCGAGCAGGTGAAGAAGATGGGAGAGCTTGGTTTTCTTGGCATGATGGCTTCTCCAGAATTTGGCGGCGGCGGTATGGATACCATTTCATACATTCTTGCCATGGAAGAAATTTCAAAAATAGATGCCTCTGCTTCTGTAGTGATGTCGGTTAATAATTCTTTGGTTTGCTGGGGCCTTGATACCTACGGAAACCAGGAGCAAAAAGAAAAATATCTTTCTAAACTAACCACCGGCGAAAAACTTGGAGCTTTTTGTTTATCTGAACCCGAAGCCGGAAGTGACGCAACTTCACAACGAACTACGGCAATAGATAAAGGAGACCATTATTTATTAAACGGAACAAAAAACTGGATTACCAATGGAAATTCAGCCGACTATTATATTGTAATTGCACAAACCGATCGTGAGAAAAAACATAAAGGGATTAATGCTTTTATAGTAGAAAAAGGAGTTGAAGGTTTTGAAATAGGACCCAAAGAACAAAAAATGGGAATTCGCGGAAGCGATACGCATTCATTAAATTTTAATGATGTAAAAGTTCCCAAAGAGAATAGAATTGGCGAAGATGGATTCGGATTTAAATTCGCCATGAAAACACTTTCTGGTGGAAGAATAGGGATTGCAGCCCAGGCTTTAGGTATTGCTTCTGGTGCTTACGAGTTGGCTTTAGATTATTCTAAACAACGAAAAGCATTTGGTACCGAAATTTGCAATCATCAGGCAATTGCTTTTAAACTAGCCGATATGTATACTTCAATTGAAGCATCAAGACACCTTGTAATGAAGGCTGCCTGGGATAAAGACCAGGGCAATAACTACGACCTTACCGGTGCTATGGCTAAAGTTTACGCTTCAAAAACCGCAATGGACGTTTCAACTGAAGCGGTGCAGGTTCACGGCGGTAACGGTTATGTAAAAGAATACCACGTAGAGCGCTTAATGCGTGATGCAAAAATTACCCAGATATACGAAGGCACTTCAGAAATTCAAAAAATTGTAATTTCAAGAGCTATCCTTAAAGATTAATTTTCTTGTTAATTATTGAATTTAAGTCCGGTTTTTCTAAAATCGGACTTTTTTTATGGACAAAGGTTACCTACTATGTTTATAGAATCAATAATAGAAAAGGGATCAAATTACATAATTATCATTTATAACAATTTTAATTGTTTTTACTGAATTTCTTCTTACTTTAAGTTCAAAACGCTTCATAATATTTATCTAATTAGGTAATTTTGAGACGATAACTTAAGGACGAAAAGGACATGAAATTAAAAAAACAGGGGCTCTATTCACCCGAATTTGAGCACGATAATTGTGGCGCAGGCTTTATATGTAATTTAAAAGGCAAACGAACTAATGATATAATTCATAAAGCCCTGGATATTCTTATTCGCCTGGAACACAGAGGTGCGGTAAGTGCCGATGGTAAAACAGGTGATGGCGCCGGTATTTTAATAGAAATTCCTCACGATTTTTTCAAGAAAACTTGTGAATTCAAACTTCCTGATTTTAAAGAATATGCGGTAGGAATGGTTTTTCTTCCACAATCTGAGAATCAACGAAAAATTTGCAGAGAGATTTTTGAAGAAGAGATTATTGGCCAGGGACTTAATCTTATAGGTTGGCGTGAAGTGCCCGTAAACAGAGCCTGCCTGGGAAGCATTGCTTCACTTTCTGAACCAAGTGTACAACAGGTTTTTATAGGAAAAGGAGACGATGTTTCAGAAGAAAGTTTTAATGCAAAACTTTTTGCTGCGAGAAAAATCGCTGAACATCGTATTGAAAAATCAGAACTTTCTGAATCTGAATATTTTTACCTGGCAAGTTTATCAACCAATACCATAATCTACAAAGGTTTGTTGATGCCGCAGGATATTAACGTGTACTATCGCGATCTAAACGAACCAGATGTAGTTACCAAACTAGCTTTAGTACATCAACGATTCTCCACAAATACCTTCCCAACCTGGGATTTGGCACAACCTTTCCGATACATGTGTCATAATGGAGAAATAAATACACTACGCGGAAATTTAAGCCGAATGAAAGCCAGGGAAGAGCTTTTTGAAAGCGAAAAATTTGGCGAAGATCTAAAAGAAGTTATTCCTATTGTTCCTGAAGGTAAATCAGATTCGGCTTCTATGGATATGGTGCTGGAATTATTATTACAAACAGGAAGATCTCTTCCAGAAGCAATAATGATGATGGTCCCTGAAGCCTGGGAGAAAAATCCGTCTATGCTTGATGAGAAAAAAGCATTTTACGAATACAACGCTTGCATTATGGAACCCTGGGATGGCCCGGCTTCCATTCCGTTTACCGATGGGAAATATATAGGTGCGTTATTAGACAGAAACGGATTACGACCTTCAAGGTATACGCTTACCAAAGATGGTTACGTAATAATGTCTTCAGAAACCGGTGTTTTGGAGGTTAAACCCGAAAATGTAGAATTACACGGTAGGCTAGAACCCGGAAGAATGTTTCTTGTAGATATGCAGGAAGGCCGAATTATAGGCGATGAAGAAGTAAAACAAAAAATTATTTCTGAAAGACCTTATAGAAAATGGTTAGACGAAAATTTACTTAATCTTTCTGAAGTTCCTTATACCGGCAACAAAACCCCGGTAGAGAAAATAGATATTAATACCCGGCAAAAGTTATTTGGTTATACCCAGGAAGACATCAAAACCATAATTAGTCCAATGGCGCTCCAGGGAAAAGAAGCAATTGGTTCTATGGGTGCCGATATTCCATTGGCGGTTCTTTCAGATAAATCACAGCTTCTATTTAATTATTTTAAGCAATTATTCGCCCAGGTAACCAATCCTCCTTTAGATGGAATAAGGGAAGAAATTGTTACCGATATTAGTTTAGCTATTGGGGAAGACCGAAATTTATTTGATATCATTCCTGAGCAATCCAAGAAACTTAGGATCCAAAATCCTGTTATTTCCAACGAGGATTTAGATAAAATAAAATACATAGAACATCCAGATTTTAAAACCGCTTCAATCTCAATTTTATATGAAGCCAATAAAGGCCTTAACGGACTGGAAACACGACTGGATGAAATTATTTACGAAATAAACGATGCCGTAGATAAAGGCTGCAATGTAATTATACTTACTGATAGGAATGCCGATCCAAAACTGGCTCCTATTCCTTCACTGTTGGCTTGTTCTTTTGTGCATCACGGCGTAAAAAAACATAACCGAAGATCTTCTTTCGGAATTGTAATAGAATCGGCTGAACCAAGGGAACCGCATCATTTCGCATTGTTATTTGGTTATGGTGCCAGCGCCATTAATCCGTATATGGTGAATGAAATTATTTACAGCCTGGTGGAAGAAAAAGAAATTGAAGTTGATGATCCTGAAGTTGCCGTAGAGAATTTTAATGTAGCCATTGGAAAAGGAATTGTGAAGATTATGAATAAGATTGGTATTTCTACCCTTCATTCCTACCGCGGTGCACAAATTTTCGAGATTCTTGGTTTAAACCAAAAATTTGTAGATAAATATTTCACCAACACACCAACCCGAATTGAGGGAATTGGACTGTATGAAGTAGAAAAAGAAATTCAGAAGCGTTTCGATAATGCTTTTGCTCCCAAGAAAACAGATACCGATCTGGATCTGGAAATTGGTGGTGATTATCGCTGGAGAAGAACCGGAGAAAGGCATATGTTTAACCCCGCAAGTGTTGCTAAACTGCAACAAGCGGTAAAACAAAACAGCACTAAAGCTTACGAAGAATATTCAAAATTAATAAACGACCAAAGCGAACGTTTAATGACGCTTCGCGGAATGTTTAAATTCCGTGACCTTAATCCGGTTCCTATAGAGGAGGTAGAACCCTGGACAGAGATCGTAAAACGATTTAAAACCGGCGCGATGTCTTTTGGTTCTATTAGTAAAGAAGCGCATGAGAACCTTGCTGTTGCGATGAACCGTATGCAGGGAAAAAGCAACTCTGGTGAAGGTGGTGAAGATCCGCAGCGTTTTCATAAAGATCTTGATGGCAACTGGAGAAATTCAGCTATAAAGCAGGTTGCTTCAGGCAGATTTGGAGTTTCTATTAATTATTTGAGCAACGCTAAAGAAATTCAAATTAAAATGGCCCAGGGTGCAAAACCCGGGGAAGGCGGGCAATTACCGGGTCCAAAAGTAAACCCCGATATTGCAAAAACAAGAAATTCCACTCCTTATGTAGGCTTAATTTCACCGCCGCCACACCACGATATTTATTCTATAGAGGATTTGGCGCAATTAATTTTTGACCTTAAAAATGCGAACCGCGAAGCCAGGATTAACGTGAAATTGGTTTCTAAAGTTGGGGTGGGAACTATTGCTGCCGGTGTAGCAAAAGCTAAGGCTGATGTTGTTTTAATTTCAGGATTTGATGGTGGTACGGGAGCTTCTCCGCTCACCTCGCTAAGACACGCAGGTTTGCCATGGGAACTTGGAATTGCAGAAGCCCAGCAAACCTTGCTTATTAATAATCTTAGAAACAGGATTGTCGTAGAATGTGACGGCCAGTTAAAAACCGGTCGTGATGTTGCTATTGCCGCATTGCTCGGTGCCGAGGAATTTGGTTTTTCAACCGCTCCCCTGGTAGCATCAGGTTGTATTATGATGCGTGCTTGCCATTTAAACACCTGCCCGGTGGGAATCGCTACGCAAGATCCTGAATTACGTAAGAAATTTAAAGGTACTCCTGAAGATGTTATCAACTTTATGTATTTCATCGCGCAGGAATTAAGACAAATTATGGCCGATCTTGGTTTTAGAACTATAAATGAAATGGTAGGTCAAAGCCAGAAACTGGATATGAACCGTGCAATAGAACATTATAAAGCACAGGGATTAGATCTTTCTAATATTCTGTATAAGCCGAAAATAGATGAAGATATGCCGCTTTATAATACAGAAACCCAGGATCACAACCTGGAAAATGTATTGGATTTTGAGATATTAAATCAGGCGCATCCGGCTATTTACAGAAAGGAAAAAATGAGTCTTGATTTCCCAATTAGCAACATAAACCGAACCACCGGAGCTATTTTAAGTAATGAAATTTCCAAAATTCACGGTGCAAAAGGATTACCCGATGGTACGCTTACATTGAATTTTACCGGTTCGGGAGGCCAAAGTTTTGGCGCTTTTGCTACCAAAGGTTTAACGATGAATATCAACGGAAATTCTAACGATTATTTAGGAAAAGGACTTTCGGGAGCAACTTTAAGTGTGAGAAAACCTAAAGAAGCATCTTTTAAATCTAATGAAAACGTCATTATTGGGAATGTTGCCCTTTACGGCGCTACAGATGGCGAAGCCTATATTAATGGAATGGGTGGCGAACGTTTCTGTGTAAGAAACTCAGGTGCCAAAGCGGTGATAGAAGGAATTGGAGATCATGGTTGTGAATATATGACTGGAGGTATTGCAGTTATTTTAGGAAAAATAGGAAGAAATTTCGCTGCTGGAATGAGCGGGGGAATCGCTTATATCTATAATGCCGATAATACTTTAGACAATCATAATTTCAATATGGAAATGATTGGGTTGGAAGATCCTTCAGAAGAAAATAAAAAAGAATTAAAAGAACTTATTGAAAATCACTACCGCTACACCGAGAGCGATGTAGCAAAAGAAATCCTGGAAAACTGGGAAGAAAATGCCGGTAAGTTTATAAAAGTAATGCCTGCAGAATATAAAAAGGCTTTACAAAAAATGGAAGAAGAGAAAATGTTAAAAGAACAAGTAGAACTCAAAACAGCATAATTATGGGTAAGATAAGAGGTTTTATGGAATACGACCGCAAGGTGGAAGAGACAGAAGCTGTTGAAAATCGAGTTAAAGATTATAAAGAATTTACAAAAGAAATGTCTCCCGAAGAATTGGGAGACCAGGGAGCAAGGTGTATGGATTGCGGAATTCCGTTTTGCCATAGCGGTTGCCCGCTTGGAAACTTAATTCCAGATTTTAATCACGCAGTTTATAAAAACGATTGGAAAAAGGCACTTAGCATTTTACACGGCACCAATAATTTTCCTGAATTTACCGGGAGATTATGCCCGGCCCCTTGCGAATCGGCTTGCGTTTTGGGAATCACAGATCCGCCGGTGGCGATTGAACTTATTGAGAAATATATTGTTGAGCGAGGATTTAAAGAAGGCTGGGTAACGCCACAACCTCCAAAATCCAGAACAGGAAAAACAGCCGCAGTTGTTGGCTCGGGTCCTGCAGGTCTTGCAGCAGCACAACAACTTAACAGGGCCGGTCACGAGGTTACTGTTTTTGAACGCGACAAGAAAATTGGCGGACTTTTACGTTATGGAATTCCAGATTTTAAAATGGAAAAACACGTGATAGATCGCCGGGTAAATATTATGAAAGAAGAAGGAATCAAATTTGAAACCGGAGTTCATGTAGGTGAAAATTATGAAGCTAAAAAACTTAAAGAATTTGATGCCGTAGTACTATGTGGTGGCGCCACTAAACGCCGAAAACTTCCTATTGATGGAGCCGAAGGTGACGGTGTGATGCAGGCAATGGATTTCCTAAAAAATAATAATGAAGTTGTAGACGGTTTAAAAGAACAAACCGAAAAATTTTCTGCCGAAGGTAAAAATGTGATTGTTATTGGAGGTGGTGACACGGGTTCAGATTGTGTGGGAACATCTAACCGTCACGGCGCAAAATCGGTAATTAATTTTGAAATTATGCCGATGCCGGCAGAACATAGAGACAGGGAAAATCCCTGGCCTTACTGGCCGTTTACACTAAAAACTACTTCTTCTCACGAAGAAGGTGTTGAGCGAAATTGGAGCATTAATACCAAAGAATTTATTCGTGATAAAGAAGGAAATTTAAAAGCTTTAAAAACGGTAAATATAGAATGGGTAAAAGGTGAAAACGGAAGACCTCAGCTAAAAGAAGTAAAAGGATCTGAAAAAGAATGGCCTTGTGAACTGGTACTTTTAGCCTTAGGATTTACAGGTCCGGAAAAAACGTTAAGCGAACAATTAGGATTGGAACTTGATAGCAGAACAAATATTAAGGGAGACGAAGCTTATCAAACCAACATTCCTAATATTTTTACCGCCGGTGATATGCGACGCGGCCAATCTCTAATTGTATGGGCAATTTCTGAAGGTAGGGAAGCTGCCTACCACGTAGATAAATATTTAATGGGGAAATCCTTATTACCAAGAAAAGGAGAAGGTGATCTTCCCGCTGCTTAATTTGAATTTTAAATAAATTGTAGGTTAAAAGCGTCCGGATTTCGGGCGCTTTTATTTTTTTAAACGAGGCAGACGAAATTAAGAAATCCTGTTTCTGAAAATAAATTCAGGATGAATTAAAAAAAATGCAACCTCACAGGTTTTAAAAATCTGTGAGGTTTCTTAATTAAAGTGTTTTTGCAACTTTATTCACCGCTTCAATTGTAGTGTCTAAATCTTCATAAGAAAGAGCATCACTTATAAACCAAGTTTCAAAAGCACTTGGCGCAATGTAAATTCCGTTTTCTAACATTCCGTGGAAAAATTTGTTGAAAATTCCATTTCCAGCTGAGTTAGCTGCAGTTTCAAAATCTACTACCGGTTCTTCCCCAAAATGAATAGAAATCATAGAACCTACACGGTTTATGGTATGTGCTACATTATTTTCTGAAAGTACTTTTTCTATTCCTTCGTGAAGATATGCGGTTTTCTTGTCTATACTTTTAAAAACACTTCGGTTATTATCCAATTCGGTTAACATCGCAAGTCCGGCGGCCATTGCTAATGGATTTCCGCTTAAAGTCCCCGCCTGGTAAACCGGGCCAACCGGGGCCAGATAATCCATAATTTCATTTCGGGCAGCAAAGGCGCCAACCGGCAAACCTCCCCCAATCACTTTTCCGAAGCAGGCAATATCAGCATTCACTCCCATTCGTTCCTGAACGCCGCCGGGAGCAAGTCTAAAACCGCTCATCACCTCATCAAAAACCAATAAAATACCGTGATCATCGCAAAGTTCACGTAAACCTTCAAGAAAACCTTCGTTTGGAGGAATACACCCCATATTTCCGGGAACGGGCTCAATAATTATGCAGGCAATTTCATCTTTATTGGCTTCAATTAAAGATTTTACATTTTCGAGGTCATTATATCTTGCAAGCAGGGTGTCTTTTGCTGTTCCCTGAGTAACTCCCGGACTGTTTGGCGTACCGAAAGTGATCGCACCACTACCGGCCTGGATTAGGAAAGAATCGCTATGCCCATGATAACAACCGGCAAATTTAATGATCTTTTCTTTTCCGGTATAGCCACGTGCAAGTCTAACGGCACTCATTGTGGCCTCAGTACCCGAATTTACCATTCTAATTTTATCGATATTGGGAACCAGTTTTACCGCCAGTTCTGCGATTTTAGTTTCAATTTCAGTAGGTGTTCCAAAAGAAGTTCCTTTTTTGGCAATATCAATTACCGCATCTATTACCGGTTTGTGAGCGTGACCTAACATCAGTGGCCCCCACGAATTTATATAGTCTATTAATTTATTTCCGTCTTCATCATATAAATAAGCTCCTTCGGCTCTTTTAATAAAAATGGGATCTCCACCCACTGCTTTAAATGCTCTTACCGGTGAGTTCACTCCGCCGGGAATTACTTTTTGTGCCGAAGCGAACAATTCGCTACTTCTTTTATAGATCATAAATTTTTATTCTACAGAGATAATCACCAACATTTGCCCTACGGAAATATTAGTGTCTCTTAAATTATTAAATCGCTGTAATTCTTCTACTGTGGTATTATGTTGCTTTGCAATTCTGTATAAAGTATCGCCCTTTTTAACCTTGTAAGTAACCGACTCTGGAGATTCGGGCGTATAGGTATAACTTGGAGATGGCCTTTTAAGTACATCTGCGTCAAATTGATAAAGCCTGTAACGTTCAATTAGACTAATTAATTTATCTGGGTAACGTCTATCGGTAGCATAACCTGCCTTTCTCAAACCTCTAGCCCAACCTTTATAATCGTCTTCATCTAATTCAAAAAGTTCTGCATAACGTTTTCTTTCTGTGAGAAAAAGTGAATGATCCCTGTAAGAATAACGAGCATCTTTATATTTTCTAAAACACTCACCGCGGGCATCATCGTCGTGATAAGCTCTAGCGCCTTTCCAGTCGTGACATTTAATTCCAAAATGATTATTTGCGCGCATAGTGAGATCTCCTTTACCACCACCAGATTCTAAAATTCCCTGGGCCAGAGTAATACTCGCAGGAATGTTGTAAAGCCGCATCTCTTCCATCGCTACCGCAGCAAAATCCCGAATATAATCCTCTACCGTATAAAGACGTGGATTTACCGGGGGCAACATAGGCTCTCCATCTAAAGGTTTTACCCGTTCTATTGCGGTATTTGAAGATTCAGTGAAAGTATTTTCCCTGTTAGAATCTTTCTTAGTGGTGACTACTTTTTTCTTGCTTCCGCAGGAAACCGCAAATGCGGCGAGAAAAATTAAAACAAAAAACCGGTTAATTCTCATATTAAAAAGTGATTAGAGGCAATTTTTTCTTTTTTAAAATCATATTCATTCCCTGGATTCCCTGTAAACCGCCGGTGTGAATGGCCATAATCTTACTTCCAGAAGGGAAATACCCGCCTTTTATAAGGTCAAAAATACCAAAAACTAGCTTTCCCGTATATACCGGATCTAATTGAATTTTGTATTTTTTTTTGAAATTATTAATAAAATTTATCAATTCCGAATCTACCTTAGCGTACCCCCCAAAATGATAGTCGGTTTTTAATTCCCAATTATTTTTAATACTGTATTTTTCAATTTCTTCGGAAAGAAAATCACCTTTCAAAGCCGGGAAACCTAAAACTTTCTGGTTTATATCTGAAGCGTTTATCAAGCCTGCAAGAGTCCCACCGGTACCTACTGAAGCTGCTATAAAATGAAATTTCTCGTCTTTCTCGTTTAAAATTTCCTGGCAACCTTTTACGGCCAAATCATTTGTTCCCCCTTCAGGCACAAGATAAAATTCACCAAATTCATTTTTTAACTTCTCCTGAAATTCCCTGGTGTCTTGTGCTCTATAATCACCCCTGGAAACAAATTTAAATTGCATTCCGCAAGATTTAGCAAACTTAAGTGTGGGATTTTGTGCTAAAGTATTTTCCAAATCTTTGCCTAATTCTTCTCCCCTAATAATTCCTATTGTTTTTAGATGGAAAAGTTGCCCGGCGGCGGCCGTTGCTGAGATATGGTTTGAAAAAGCTCCGCCAAAAGTGAGCAGTGTTTTTTGCTTTTGTTCAAGCGCTCTGGCAATATTATATTTTAATTTCCTAAATTTATTTCCTGAAACCTCAGGATGAAATAAATCTTCACGTTTTAAATAGAGCGAAATTTCATTAGGAAACTCAGCAACAAACTGATTTTCAGAAGATATTCCAGTAAAAATGTTTGAAGATTTCGGCATAAGCAAATATCCGAATTCTAAAACGAGCTACCTAAACAAACTTTAAAAATGCCCAGAATTTACGCTCCTCCAAATAATTCTCTTTCATTTCCTGGCTGTACGCTTCGCGCTCAAAACTTATATTTTTATAAGCAAGAAAACGATCTTTATAATAAATTAGACGCAGCAAATATTCGGTTAAATACCATATGTAAAAAGGAAGAATAAGTAATTCTAATTGCTGCCTTAGATGAATTTTTTCGTGGTTAATAAAATTGAAATCATCTTTTAGTTCGCTATTTTTAAGAATCACAAAAGGCCATAAACTCACACCCTTAAATGATTTTCCCAGGAGATATTTGTTAACGATTAGAATCACGTGTGGAAGTTAAGAAATTGTATTTTTGCGATATGAGTTTTTTCAAAAAAAGAATTCCGTTAGAAGAAGGAGATTACTACACCACTCCTGAAGGTTATCGTTGTTTTACCGAGCAATATCACTTAAAGCGTGGTTATTGCTGCGAAAGTGGTTGCCGGCATTGCCCCTACGGTTTTGATAAAAAAACCGGCAGGCAATCATAGCTCATTAATTTTTGTTAAACGGTATTTGATTGCAGAATCTCCCATTACTTTAGATTCATCCTTAAAAACCTGTAAAAGGTAATTTTGGCTTACTTGAAAATAGAGTTTTTGGCGTTCTCCTAAACTAATGGTATTCCCTTGCTTATCCCATTTAAATTTTCCGGTTTCCTGTAGGCTGTTATCACCTGCCCTGCCTTTAAATTCCTGAGAAAGTGTATAATCACGATTTTTCTCTATCTCAATAGATGTTTCAATTCCCTCACAATCTTCACAAGGCAAAAACCCTTCATAAATACCGGTCCAATCCAGTGAATCCCGGGCACTAAAAACATCATTTGAAGGTGTTATTTCGCTTTTCTTTGAAATTTCAGTAGTTTCTAATTCCAATTCTTTGTTTTCATCTTTACAGGAAACAAGACAAACAAGAGCAAGAAGAATTATAATAGATTTCATAATTTATTTCTTTAAAAGAGCGCTAAATTTATAGAAAATGAAATTTAAAACTCTTTATTTTAACATTTCTTCCTAATATTGAAATCTATTGCAAACAGAAAATCAAATGGACTTTAAAGCGAAAATACTACAGGGAATTCCCAGGGAACTTCCGCCCAAAAAAGAATACGATACTTCGGTAAATCACGCTCCTAAACGAAAGGCTATTTTAAATACCGAAGAAAAACAATTAGCACTTCAAAATGCTCTGCGTTATTTTAAAGAAAAACATCACCGGGAATTGTTACCTGAATTTAAGGAGGAATTAGAGAAATACGGGAGAATTTATATGTACCGCCTAAAGCCGGACTATGATATGTATGCCCGAAATATTGAAGAATACCCGGGAAATAGCACACAGGCAAAAGGAATCATGCTAATGATTCAAAACAACCTGGATCCTAAAGTAGCGCAACATCCCGATGAATTGATCACCTACGGTGGCAACGGGGCGGTTTTTCAAAACTGGGCCCAATACCTGCTCACTTTGCAATATTTAGCCGAAATGGAAAATGATCAGACTTTAGTGATGTATTCTGGCCATCCTATGGGCTTATTCCCCTCCCATGAAAATGCTCCAAGAGTGGTGGTTACCAACGGAATGATGATCCCAAATTATTCGAAACCCGATGACTGGGAGAAATTTAACGCGCTTGGTGTAACTCAATACGGGCAAATGACGGCTGGAAGTTATATGTACATTGGTCCGCAAGGAATTGTTCACGGCACCACGATCACAGTTTTAAACGCAGGAAGAAAAATATCAAGATCGGGAGAAGGCCTGGAAGGTAAATTATTCGTGACTTCCGGTCTTGGCGGAATGAGCGGCGCGCAACCCAAAGCCGGAAATATTGCAGGTTGTATTACCGTGTGTGCCGAGGTAAATCCCAAAGCTACAGAAACCCGCCATAGCCAGGGCTGGGTAGACGAAGTGATTTCTGATCTAGAAAAACTAGCTAAAAGAGTGCAGGAAGCAAAAGCCAACAAAGAAGTAGTTTCTATCGCTTTCCAGGGAAATATCGTAGATGTTTGGGAATATTTTGAAAAAGAGAATATTTATATCGATTTGGGAAGTGACCAGACTTCATTGCACAATCCCTGGGCCGGCGGTTATTACCCGGTAGGTTTAAGTTTAGAAGAAGCCAATACCATGATGGCCGAAGAACCTGAAAAATTTAAAGAAAAAGTACAGGAAAGTTTAAAAAGACAAACCGCAGCGATTAATAAACATACCGCTAAGGGCACCTATTTCTTTGATTACGGAAACGCTTTCTTATTAGAGGCTTCAAGGGCCGGAGCCGATATTCTTGCTGAAAATGGTAAAGATTTTAAATACCCAAGTTACGTTCAGGATATTATGGGACCAATGTGTTTTGATTATGGTTTTGGGCCTTTTAGATGGGTTTGCGCTTCCGGAAAAGAAGACGATCTCGACAAAACCGATAAGATCGCGACTCAGGTTTTAGAAGAGCTTAAAAAGAATTCCCCGGAGGAAATTCAGCAACAAATGGCTGATAATATTCAGTGGATAAAGGGAGCAAGGGAAAATAAACTGGTGGTAGGATCTAAAGCCAGGATTCTCTATGCCGATGCCGAAGGCCGCATGAAAATTGCCAAAGCCTTCAATGATGCTATTGGAAATGGAGAAATAGGAACGGTTATTTTAGGCCGTGACCACCACGATGTTTCCGGTACAGACTCCCCTTACCGGGAAACTTCAAATATTTACGATGGATCCCAGTTTACAGCCGATATGGCGATACAAAATGTAATTGGAGATAGCTTTAGAGGCGCCACCTGGGTGAGCATTCACAACGGCGGCGGCGTTGGCTGGGGCGAGGTGATTAATGGTGGATTTGGTATGATTCTTGAAGGAAATAAAGCATCGGAGGAGCGACTAAAGTCTATGCTTTTCTGGGATGTTAATAATGGAATTGCCCGCCGAAGCTGGGCCCGAAATAAAGAAGCGCTCTTCGCTGCAAAAAGGGCTATGCAAATGGAACCAAAACTAAAAGTAACTATCCCAAACCTGGTAGATCCGGCTCTTTTTGACACTAACACCTAAAATAATATTTATGAAAGTCTTAAAAATTACACCGGTTCTTTTACTGCTAACTATCCTGGTAACGTCCTGTAGTAGCGTAAGAGTTGCTTCAGATTATGACAGGGAAGTAAACTTTAACCAATATGAAAGTTACGCTTTTTTTAAACCCGGAATAGATAAAGCTGAAATCTCAGATCTAGATAAAAAACGAATCCTTAGAGCTATAGAAGCAGAAATGCAACGTAAAGGCTTTACCAAATCTGATGATCCAGATCTTTTGGTAAGCATTTTTACAAAAACCAATGAAAATATTAATATCTACCAGAACAATATGATGGGCTGGGGATATGGCTGGGGATGGCATCCGTGGTATTGGGGCTCAGGTTTTAATACCGTAAACCGCACCAGCGAAGGCACTCTTTATATAGATCTAATAGATGCTGAAGGAAAAGAACTGGTTTGGCAGGGAATGGGAACTGCCGCTTTAGCCAGTGATGTAAATAAAAAGCAAAAAAGGATAAACGAAATTGTTTCTGAAATACTAGAAAAGTATCCTCCAGAAATTAAGAATTAACCCCACAAATTTTTCAGCTAAAATGCTCCTCTTGTAGGAGCATTTTTATTTTTACACGGCTTTAGTTATCATTTTATGAATTTCAGGTTAATTTCTTATCTTTATATTGAATTTTAGTTAATCACAATTATGCTCGATAAAGTTGAATCTAATGCGATTTTAGACCGCTTGCCGGCCCATCTTCAGCAATATATAAAACCACAGAATTACGAGGATTATTCCCCGGTAAACCACGCGGTTTGGCGATATGTAATGCGTAAAAATGTAGATTATCTAAGCAAAGTTGCTCACGAATCTTACCTTGATGGTTTAAAGCAAACCGGCATTTCTATAGATCATATTCCCAATATGTATGGGATGAACCGAATTTTAAAAGAAATTGGCTGGGCTGCTGTAGCTGTAGACGGATTTATTCCGCCGGCTGCTTTTATGGAATTCCAGGCTTTTAATGTTTTGGTAATTGCCAGCGATATTCGCCAGCTCGAGCATATAGAATATACTCCTGCACCCGATATTATTCACGAAGGTGCCGGCCACGCCCCTATTATCGCTAACCCAGAATATGCAGAATATCTTAGACGTTTTGGCGAAATTGGCTGTAAAGCGATTTCTAGCGCTAAAGATTATGAAATGTACGAAGCCATAAGGCATCTTTCTATTATTAAAGAAGCTGAAGATACACCTCAGCAAGAAATTAAAAAAGCTGAAAAGAAAGTAGATTACCTGCAAAATAATATGGGGCAACCCAGTGAGATGGCGCAGATAAGAAATTTACACTGGTGGACCGTTGAATACGGGTTGATTGGAACGCTTGAAGATCCTAAAATATACGGTGCCGGCTTACTCTCTTCTATTGGAGAAAGCGCCTGGTGTATGACAGATAAAGTGAAGAAGATTCCATATTCTATTGAAGCGTGTAAACAGGAATTTGATATTACCAAACCTCAGCCTCAGCTTTATGTAACCCCAGATTTTGCACATTTAAGCTCAGTTTTAGAGGAATTTGCCAATAAAATGGCTTTAAGAAAAGGCGGATTGGAAGGAATTCAGAAATTAATAGATTCTAAAAATCTTGGAACTATAGAATTAAGCACCGGTTTACAGATCTCAGGAGATTTTTCGAAAGTTATTGAACACGATAGCAAACCAATCTATATTCAAACTTCAGGTAAAACTGCCCTTTCCCATCGGGAAAAGGAACTGGTAGGTCACGGTGTGAAAAATCACCATGAAGGATTTGGCTCGCCAATTGGCTCTTTAAAAGGAATCAATTTAGCGATTGAAGATATGAGTCCGCGAGATCTTACGGCTTACGATATCTATGAAGGCGAAAAGATTGAATTTGAATTTGAAGGTGGAATAAAAGTAAAAGGAGAAATAATTACCGGGACCAGGAATCTGCAGGGGAAAATAATAATTATTACCCTAAAAGATTGTACGGTTACTTATGGCGAAGAAATTCTGTTTAAACCTGAATGGGGCAAATATGATATGGCGATTGGCAAAGAAGTTATTTCAGCATTTGCCGGCCCGGCAGATAATCTTTCTTTCGATCTAATTACCCACAAAACCTCAACTACTACAATAAAAAGCAAAAGTACACCAGAACGCGAAGAACTTAATTCACTTTATGCTTCTGTTAGAAATATAAGAGAAGGAAAAGATGCGAAATTTTCATTAGGCGCTGCTTTAGAACTTGTAAAAAAACACCACCCAAAAGACTGGTTGCTTTCTGTAGAAATATATGAGCTAACAGTAGGGAAAGATGAAAAACTCGCTAAAGAAGCTCTAAGTAATTTAGAGGATGTAAAATCTCGAAGACCTGATATCTCCCATTTAATTGATGGAGGAATAAGCCTTATAGACGGCCAATTGGTAAGTTAAAACAGCAATCAAATTGCGAAAAAGCAGACTAGAGTTTTATTTTTTCGAATTCTTCGGAGTCATTAAAATTCTGGTCGTTGTATTGCAGCGTCCAACCCATAGAATTGGTTAAAATATAGATCTTTTGCAATTCACTAATTAGCCTGTTTTCAGCATTAGACTTAAGCGAAGAAGCTTCTACCTTTTCTCTAATGGATTTTTCGATTCGGCCCTTAATTTTATTGTGATCTTCAGCATCAAACTGGTTTAAATAATCCTGGGTAACATCGTAATATTTTATCTCGGGATTTATTGTAATTTCTTCTTTAGGAATAGAGGTGATGCGTACAATTTTATTTTCTTCATCAATTTCGGTTTCTAATTTACTTAGATCGTAAGCCACCGTTGCCTTAGCATTTACAATGATAAGCGCTTTTTTTCTTGCCGAAAATATATCGAGATAAAACTTCTTTGAGTTTTTATAAGAATAAACCTGTGAGAAAGTACCTTCGGTCACCACCAATTTTCCCACATTTTTAATTTGCTGCTGAAGCAAGGCTGTACTTTCTTCTAATTGATCTTTTTCATTATTTCTGTTTTCACAATAGCGAATACCAAAAACCACAAGCAAGACCAAAATGGCACCTATAAAGAAATTTCTCATTTATCAATTTTTTCTAAAGGTACAAAGAATGTGAATTTTGGAGATTTTGAAGAAAACATTACTTTTTTAAAACACTTATGGACGGCCCCACCCGTCCATAAGTTTTTAACTTTCTAAAATCTACCCCAACAAATTTTAGAAAACGAATTAAGATACAGTCACAAAAAACAACTTCTCAGCCATTCGTTATCAATAACTTATATCTAAAATTCTAAGATAAAAATACAAAAAAATTTAATATATAAACAATTCCGAAATTAATTTAATGTTTTTTTGACGATAACTTAATTTAGAACTGAAGATGCGGATAACGCTTTTGGAGTGTTAAAACTTTAGAATTCAAATTTTTTAGAAATTTACGATGCGCTTCAGAATTGGGATTAAATGGACGATGTGCTAATCCTTTTTGGATATTTTCTACTTCATTTAAAACCGAAAGAGAGTCTTCTGAAAACCAGGTTACTGTAAATCTTTTCCAAATATAGTCTATGGCTATTGGAGAAGGATGCAACATATCTTCAGTATAAAACCGATAGTCCCGAAGTTCATCCATCATCAATTCATAAGATGGAAAATAATGGGTTTTCTTGCTTTCTTCGCAAACCTTATGAACAGCGGTAATTAAATGTGCTTTGCTACGCTGATTTTCAATAAATCCGTCCTTAATATGCCGAACCGGAGAAACGGTGAAAATCACTTCAGCATCAGGGTTTATTTGGTGTGCGTCTTCCAGAATCGCATTTAAAGCTCGCTCAATTTCTTTTATAGATTGTAATTCTTTCCTAAAAGATTTCTGCGGAACTTTATGACAGTTGGCAACGCTCTGTTCACTTTCTAAATGAAAATAGCTCCAGGCAGTACCCAAAGTGATCACTAAATGTGAGCTTTGCTGAAGAAACTCACGGGCATTTTTTAATGCGGAATTCAGGTTATTTAATAAAACCTCAGCATCAGGATTACTTAATGAAGAATGCGCATCAAAACAATGCCAGCGTTCCTGATGCTGAAAAATATCCTTTTCGGTATAAATCGCATCTTCCTTAAGTTTTCGAAAAAACTTTGCAATGGCTAAAGGATGAAAAAGAATTCCAAAGGGATTCTGCAAATTTTGCAGCTTATAGAAATCCAGTTTATTGCCGATATTTTCTACAAAACAGGATCCGATAAGAAAGATTTTAGATTCATAATCTATCTTAGGCTCAGCCTCTTTTATAGGTATTTTAGTCCTGAATTCCATAGCATTATATAAAAGCTGTCTGAAAAGGTTTTAAAACCGTCATCTTGAATTTATTTTATAGCCTCTCCCGATTTTTTATCGGGGATCTAATATCCTAGAATCAAAAAAATATTAGAAGCTGAAACAAATTCCGCTTGACGAAAATAGACTTTTCAGAAAGCCTCGTGCTTTATTTTAAATAAGCCTGTGCTTCTTGCAGGGCCTCGTTTATTCCTTCCGGTTTTTTACCGCCGGCAGTTGCAAAAAATGGCTGGCCACCGCCACCGCCCTGGATATATTTGCCCAGGTCTTTTACAATTTTCCCTGCGTGCAGGTCTTTTTCTTTTGCCAGGTCTTTAGAAATATAGCAACTTAAAAGTGCTTTTCCATTTTGCTCGGTTCCGAATAATAAAAACAGGTTTTCAAATTCATCTCCAAGTTGAAAAGCAAGATCTTTTATGCCGCCGGCATCAAGATCTACTTCCTTGGCAAGGAAATTCACCCCATTAATTTCTGAAATTTCAGACTTTAATTCGGTTTTTAGGTTTTTGGCTTTATCCTTTAGTAAATCTTCCACCTGCTTTTTTAAAGCTGCATTTTCTTCTTGCAAAGAATTCACCGCTTTTACCGGATCTTTGGCGTTTTTCAATTCGGCTTTTATTTGCTCTAGAACCTCATCCTGGTTGGCAAAATAATCTTTTACAGCTTCCCCGGTAATTGCTTCAATCCTTCTAATACTAGAAGCAACAGCACCTTCCGAAGTGATTTTAAAATGCCATATTTCTGAAGTATTCTTTACGTGGATTCCACCGCAAAGCTCCATAGATTCGCCAAAACGAATGGCACGAACAGCATCACCGTATTTTTCACCAAAAAGCGCCAAAGCGCCCTGGTTCACAGCATCCTTAAACGGAATACTTCGCTGCTCTTCTAAAGGTAATTGTTCATTAATTCGCTGATTTACCAGTTTTTCAACCTGCTCTAATTCCTCTTTATTTACTTTGCTGAAGTGAGAAAAATCGAAGCGCAAATAATCTCCTTTAACCAGAGAACCTTTTTGTTCTACGTGAGTTCCCAAAACTTCCCGAAGCGCCTGGTGCAATAAGTGCGTGGCCGTATGATTAGCCGCGGTAGCCGAGCGATTTTTCGAGTTTACAACCGCCTTAAATTTATCTTTCGGATTCTTAGGAAGCGATTTAGCAAAATGAACAATTAAGTTATTTTCCTTTTTTGTGTCTGTAATTTCTATTTTGTTGTTTTCGCTATCAAGGAGAAAACCTTTATCTCCAACCTGTCCGCCACCTTCAGGATAAAATGGAGTTTGAGAAAGCACAATCTGGTATAACGCACCTTTTTTGCTTTCTACTTTTCGGTAACGGGCAATTTGAGTTTCTGCTTCTAAATGATCGTAACCTACAAATGCTTCAGCTTTTACCGGGTTTATTTCTTCCCAGTCTCCGGCAGTAACCTGGGTGGCCGCACGAGACCTGTCTTTTTGCTCCTTAAGCTGAACTTCAAATTCCTTTTGATCAAGATCGAATCCGCGTTCGCGTAAAATAAGCGCGGTTAAATCTATAGGGAAACCAAAAGTATCGTAAAGTTCAAAAGCTTTCTTTCCAGAAACAGTTTTTCCTTTGGTTTCTGAAATTATATTTTCCAGCAAAATCAAGCCCTGGTCTAAAGTTCTCAAAAAAGATTGTTCTTCTTCCCTAATTACATTTTCACATAAAGTTTTTTGAGATTTAAGTTCAGGAAATGCTTCGCCCATTTGCTTACTTAACACCTCAACAAGCTTATAAATAAAAGGCTCTTTGGTATCTAAAAAAGTAAAACCGTAGCGAATGGCGCGTCTCAAAATTCTTCTAATCACATATCCGGCACCTGTGTTTGAAGGCAATTGCCCGTCGGCAATAGAAAAAGTTACCGCTCTCACGTGATCTGCAATTACCCGAATCGCGATATCGGTTTTTTCAGATTTTCCGTACTGAGAATTCGTAATTTTTTCCAGTTCAGCAATTAGCGGCGTAAAAACATCGGTATCGTAATTAGATTGTGTTCCCTGTAAAACCATACAAAGACGTTCAAAACCCATCCCGGTATCAATATGTTTTGCCGGAAGTTCTACTAAGGAACCATCAGCTTTACGGTTATACTGCATAAAAACCAGGTTCCAGATCTCTACCACCTGCGGGTGATCTGCATTTACCAGTTCTTTTCCGGGTTTTTTAGCTTTTTCAGCTTCAGATCGAATATCAATATGAATTTCAGAACAAGGCCCGCAAGGTCCCTGGTCTCCCATTTCCCAGAAATTGTCCTTTTTATCGCCGTAAACTATTCGGTCTTCAGGAACAATCTTTTTCCATAACTCTAAAGCTTCAGTATCTAAACCTAACTTATCTTCTTTGCTTCCTTCAAAAACAGAAACGTAAAGATTTTCAGGAGCAATTTTAAAAACTTCAGTAAGTAATTCCCAGGCCCAGTTTATGGCTTCTTCTTTAAAATAATCGCCAAAACTCCAGTTTCCTAACATCTCGAACATCGTGTGATGGTAAGTATCCATTCCCACTTCTTCCAAATCGTTATGCTTTCCGCTTACGCGTAGGCATTTTTGGCTATCGGTAATTCTGGAACTGGAAGGCTCGCTATTTCCTAAAAAATACTCCTTAAATTGAACCATCCCGGCGTTTGTAAACATTAAAGTGGGATCGTCTTTTAGCACCATAGGCGCTGAGGGAACGATTTTATGAGATTTGGATTTAAAAAATTCTAAAAACTGGCTTCTTATTTCCTGAGATTTCATCTAGCTGCTCTAATCTAAAATTATTAATTTGTGTTGGTGCTGAAACAATTTCCTATATTTGTTCGTTTACCAGACTAAACTTAGCACGGTAATTGCTAATTATTGTTGGCAAAAATAGCATAAATTTGACTCATGTCGAAGGTTAAATATTATTACGATAGCGACACGCAATCCTATAGAAAAATAGAGCGCCGAAAGGGCCGCCGCATAGGGATTGTGCTGCTTAGTATCCTGGGATCTTTCCTCTCTGGTTTTTTATTACTGGTCATTTATTTAAATATTCCGCAGATTGTAACTCCAAAAGAAAAAGCCTTAAAACGCGAACTTCAAAATATGGAATTACAATATGGATTACTGAATAAAAAAATGAACCAGGTCCAGAATGTTCTGGCAAATATTGAAGATCGGGACAATAATATTTACAGGGTTTATTTTGAAGCAAACCCAATTCCTGAAGAACAAAGAAGAGCAGGTTTTGGCGGAATTAATCGCTACAAAGACCTGGAAGGTTTTGATAATTCTAAATTGATTATTGAAACCAGCAAGCGTATGGATATCCTCACCAAACAGTTGGTGGTACAATCTAAATCTTTAGATGAAATTGCCGAATTGGCAAAGGAAAAAGAGAGCCTTTTAGCATCGGTTCCTGCTATACAACCGGTAAAAAATGAGGATTTAAGCAGAATTGCTTCTGGCTACGGATGGAGAACCGACCCATTTACCAAAGTGAGAAAATTTCACCACGGGATGGATTTTAGCGCGCCTCGAGGAACGCCGGTTTACGCCACAGGAGATGGCAGGGTTGAAAGAGCAGATAACCGCGCTACCGGTTATGGAAACCATATAAGAGTAGATCACGGCTATGGCTACACCAGCCTTTACGCCCACTTATATAAATATAATGTACGAGTTGGCCAGCGGGTTCAACGTGGGGATATTATTGGTTACGTAGGTAGTACGGGCAGGTCCCAGGGACCTCATTTACATTATGAGATCTTTAAAGATGACAACCGAATTAACCCGATTAATTTTTATTATGGAAACCTTTCGCCTGAAGAATTTGACAAGGTTCTGGAAAAAGCACAACAAGAAAACCAATCCCTGGATTAATGCATCTTAATTTACCCGATAAAAGATATTACGGCATTGGCGAAGTTGCAGAAGCCTTTAAGGTAAACACTTCCCTAATTAGGTTTTGGGAAAAAGAATTTGATGTAATTCAGCCTAAAAAAAATGCCAAGGGAAATCGCAAATTCACCCCCGAGGATATTAAGAATTTAGAGCTTATTTATCACCTGGTAAAAGAGCGCGGTTTCACCCTGGAAGGTGCCAAAACACATTTAAAAGAAGAAAAACATAAAACCCTTAGCAACTTCGAAATTATTCGTAAGTTGGAAGGAGTAAAAGCAAAACTAATCAACCTTAAAAATCAGTTATAAAAATGAAAAAATGGTTAATTCCTGTTATAGTAATCGTAGTTCTTGGAATAATTGTTTACAGCCTCACAGCGGGAGTAAATAACACTGCAGTAGAATACGAAGAAAATGTATCTAAGAATTGGGCCGATGTGGAAAATGCCTATCAACGTAGAAGTGATCTTATCCCTAATTTGGTGAGTACCGTAGAAGGTTCAGCCGATTTTGAACGTGGAACTTTAACCGATGTTATTGAGGCGCGAGCAAAAGCTACTTCGGTAAATGTTGATGCGGGAAATTTAGATCCGCAGCAAATTCAGCAATTCCAGCAGGCTCAGGGTGGATTATCTAATGCTTTATCAAGGCTTTTGGTCTCGGTAGAAAGATATCCCGATATAAAATCGAATCAGAATTTTCTTCAATTACAATCACAATTAGAAGGAACCGAGAACCGAATTAGCGTGGCGAGAAATCGCTACAATGAAGCGGTGAGACAATACAACACTTATATTAGAAAATTCCCGAATAATATTTTTGCCGGAATGTTCGGTTTTGAAAGAAAACCAGCTTTTGAAGCAGAAGAAGGTGCAGAAAATGCTCCAGATGTTGAATTTGATTTTTAAGCGAAATGAGTAAAGTAGAGGATTTTTTAAGTAAAAAGGACGAAGAGGAAATCATTGAAGCCATTAGAACGGCAGAGAGCCATACATCTGGCGAAGTAAGGGTTCACCTGGAAAAAACCACTGGCGAGATGGATATTTTTGATCGCGCTATGGAGGTTTTTCATATGCTGAAAATGGATAATACCAAACACGATAATGGCGTGCTGATATATGTTGCCGTAGAAGATCATAACTTTGTGATCTACGGCGATAAAGGAATTAACGATGTTGTTCCAGACGATTTTTGGGAAAGCACCAAAGATGCCATTGTAGAAAAATTTAAAAAAGGAGAATTTAAGCAAGGCCTGGTAGACGGAATTTTAACCGCAGGCCAGCAGCTTAAAAAACACTTCCCGTATAGCGATGAGACCCGGGACGAACTCTCCAATGAAATTTCAAAAGGATAAATGCCACAATTCACTAAAAGATTCCAACTAATATTTTTGTTTTTCCTCGTTTTCTCGGGGTTTATATATGCACAGCGCGATGTTCCTCCTAAACCAGCTGAAGAAACGAGCGTATATGACGAGGCTGATATTTTATCTTCTTCGGAAGAAAGCCGATTAAAACAGAAATTGGTTAATTATGCAGATACTACTTCAACCCAGGTAGTAATTGCTACTATAGAATCTTTGCAGGGCGAATATGAAGGAGTTTATGCTGCAGAATGGGCCCAGGAATGGGGAATTGGACAAAGCGAAAAGGATAACGGACTTTTAATTCTTGTTGCTGAAAATGATCGGAAAATCTGGATTACTACTGGTTATGGTCTAGAAGAATACATGACTGATGCCCGAAGTAAACAAATAATAGAACAAATTATTCTTCCTGAATTTAGAAAAGGTAGTTATTATAACGGCCTTGATGCGGGAACTACTGCTATTTTCCAGGTCCTGGCCGGTACTTTTGAAGGCACACCACAAAGACGTAGCCAATCTAATGGAATACCCGTACAGCTTCTTGTAATGGGAATTATCTTGCTAGTAATTATTGTTTCCCTTGCCAATAAAAATAAAGGCGGAAGAAACGGGGGCAGAAGAAGTGCCGGCAGCACTTTTTTAGATGCTATTATTTTAAGTTCTCTGGGACGCGGTACTTTTGGCGGTGGCAGCTCTGGCGGAGGTTTTGGTGGCGGAGGCGGCTTTGGTGGCGGTTTCGGCGGTGGAGGCTTTGGCGGCGGTGGTGCCGGTGGAAGCTGGTAATTTCAGTTGGCAGTTTACAGTTTGCTGCGTTTTCAACCGAAAAACCTATAAAAATAAAGACTGTTTGAAAGATTTTAGTTCCGTCAAACTGAACTTGTTTCAGCTTGTAACTTGATTTTCATATTAGATCCTGAGACATGTTCAGGATGACGATTCAACCAAACATCTCAAACAGTCTTTTTCACTTTCAGATAAAATTCAATTACCTTCCTCTTCTATTGTTATTCGGGTCTTTCCCTCCAAACTTGCTTATTTTATACGTAAAACTTAGCATAAAATATTGTTCTAAAACAAGCTCTTGCGTATCCTGAATAAAATCGTCTCCGGTAAACCTTCGGGTGGCAATGTTTTGATCCAGCAAGTCGAATACTTTTATTTTTAGCGTTCCATTATCTCCAAAAACTTCATATCCTAAACTTGCATTCCATAGGTAGAACGAATTTTGAAACCCGGGAGAAGCGTTCCCAATAGATTGGTATGCAATATCACTTCCTATCACAAATTTCTCTGGCCAAAAAGAAGTTAGCGCCAATGAAATATTCTGATTTTTATAATTTTCTTCCCTGTTATTAAAACTATATTCAGCATCTACAAATTCAACGCTATAAAAGGGTTCTATAGTTACCAAATCCCTAAAATTATATTCCAGTCCTAAATTAGGAGTAAGGTTTAAGGTTTTAGAGGTAAAACGCTGCTCGTTGGTAAATCCTACATTTTTATTATAATTTCCATAGAGTCCTCCACGAACTTTAATAGAGCTTTCGTTTTTCAACTCAAAGGTTTTGTCAATATTTCCACCCCCAAAATAGCTGTAAACACCATCTACGTTGGTATATGTGGTGGTTCGTACTAAATCTTCGTCTACCGTACTTCTGGTTACCACCTGGTCATTAGTAAAATTCCCACCTAAATAAGCGTAAAAACCAGAACGGGTTTTGAAATCGAAATTATTGAAGTTGAGGTAGAACCTATGTCTTAAAGTGGGTCTAAGATCTGGGTTACCCGTAACGATATTCAACGGGTTTATAGTATTAGTAACCGGCTGCAATTGGTTTAAAGACGGGGCATCCCACGAATTATTATAATTAAAATAAATAGCTTTCCCCTGCGCAAGGTTATACCTAAAATAAGCGTTTGCAAATAAATTTTCGTAAGTATTATCTATAGAAGTTTCAGTAAAAAGATCTTCATTTTTTAGCCTGATACTCTGGAAACCTCCAGAAACACTTGTTCTTAATTTCTCTCCATTATAAACAAGACCTAAGCTTGGACGATGGGTAAAAGATTCAGATTTAAAATCGTTGCTGAGTTCATCATCAAGTAAAGTATAATCCCCCGTATCATTCGCATCGTAAACCAGGCGTTCATTTCGGCCGTCGGCTTTATCAAAATTATAACTTACATCCAGCATTAATTTTTCGGTAATAGGAAAACGGCTACTTACATCAACTCCGTAATTATTATCCTTGTTTTCTTCGGAAATTAACTGATCCTGAATATCTGTATTTACCAATTCACCATCCTGGTTGTAAATTTCTCTTTCAGAAAAGAAATTGTTATCCTGTGAACGCGTATTATTCTGATTATTAAAACCTAAACTATAATAACCTCCATTTTCACCGAATTTTCTTGTAAAATTCAATCGGTTCGAGAAATTCACGCTGTGAACTTCAGAATAATTATCGGTTAAAGCGGTATTTATTGGGGTACCATCTTCTGCAACAGATTCTGTGAAAGATTGGTTAGAAGAGCGACCGTTATTGGTGTTTATATTTGGTCTCACTGAAATTCTTGTTAAAGTATCTGGCTGAATCTCGAATCCTAAATTAAATCGGTGATTATTATTAACCCTGTTTCCGCTAGATTCAGAATTGTTGAAGAATCTTCTATCTGGCAAAATATTTTCTCTTTGAGTTCGGCTTTCGGTTCTATTATCAGCACGACTATAGAAATAATTAGAAGAAAGTTCGGTTTCCTGTGGCCATTCGTTTACAAAACTAAAGCCGGCGTTATCAGACTTTGTAATCCCGTTGCCAGATCCAAAATTACTTCCGTTAATACTGAAATTTCCACCTCTACTCCTACTGATGGAATATGCATTACGGCCCATCGCATCATAAATTTCATCGAAAGAAAATCCGGAAGAATTAATGTTGTTGGAACTCGCCAAAAGGCTCACGCGCATATCATTTTTAAAATAATTTCCAATTCCGCTTAATTCATAGCGCTCATCGGTTCCGCCGCCTGCAGTAAGCCTGGAGAAAAATCCGCGGTTTTTATCTTCGTCTATGGTAATATTAATGGTTTTGTTTTCAGCATCTCCTTCTTTTCCGGTAAATTCTTCAGATTTAGTTTTGCTATCTACCACCTGAAGTTTATTTATTAATTCCTTAGGCAGGTTTTTAGTAGCGATCTTTGGGTCGTCTCCAAAAAATTCTTTTCCGTTCACTTTAATTTGCGAAACCGGGGTTCCGTTTACGGTAATACTACCATCAGTAGCCACTTCTACCCCAGGGAGTTCTTTAAGTAATTCTTCCAGGTTTGCATCTTTACGTGTTTTAAAAGAAGCTGCATTAAATTCCAGGGTATCTTTCTTTATCGTTACCGGCGCGCGGGAAGAAGTAATTGTTATTTCATCTAAAGCATTATCGGCTACCTGCATTTTTATAATATCGAGATTTACTTCGCTATTCATTTGCACCTGCTGCGCATAAGTCTTAAAGCCCGCATAGGAAATAAGTAAATTTAATTCCTTAATTTCTGAACTTCCAGAAAGTTGAAATTCTCCTGCATTATCTGAAATTGTATAGGTAACCAAACTACTATCTGCCGGTTTCTCCAGGTAAACCGTTGCCGATTCGAGGGGTGCTCCCTGCGGATCGGTTATTTTACCATTTATTTCAAAATTTTGGGCTGTTAGATTTCCTGCCAGAAACAGAAAGGCAAGGGAAAGAAGAATTCTCATGGAGGGTTTAGGTGTTAAAATTTGAAAAAAATCAAGACAAAGTTATGCCTCACTAACTATATTGGTAGTTAGACTCTCAATTTGTTACAAAGTTTAACAGCTAATTCTATTTTTTTCTGAAATACACTGAAATTGGTACTCCCGTAAGATCAAATTCCTTCCTTAACTTGTTCTCTACAAAACGTTTATAAGGATCTCTAACATACTGCGGAAGATTACAGAAAAACGCAAACTGCGGCTGTGGTGTAGGCAATTGGGTACAGAATTTTATCTTTACATACTTACCTTTATAAGCCGGCGGAGGATTTTGCTCAATTATAGGAAGCATTATATCGTTAAGCTCGCGGGTTTTAATTTTCTTACTACGATTCTCAAAAACCTTTACCGCCGTTTCTATAGCTTTAAAGATTCTTTGTTTGGTAAGCACCGACATAAAGACGATAGGCACATCGGTAAAAGGTTCTATTTCACGCCTAATCATGGCCTCAAACTCTTTCATGGTATTGGTTTCCTTATCTTCAACCAAATCCCATTTATTTACAAGAATTACAATTCCTTTTCGGTTTCTTTGAGCCAGCCAAAATATATTTTGCACCTGCCCGTCAAATCCGCGGGTAGCATCTAAGATTACCAAACATACATCGCAATTTTCTATTGCTCGCACCGAACGCATTACCGAGTAAAACTCAAGGTCTTCTTTAACCTTGGATTTTCTTCTAATCCCGGCAGTATCTACCAGGTTAAATTCAAACCCGAACCTATTATATTTAGTATCCATAGCATCGCGGGTAGTCCCTGCAATATCGGTAACTATATAACGTTCTTCGCCAATAAGTGCATTGATAAAAGAAGATTTCCCAGCATTGGGACGTCCCACTACAGCAAATCTTGGTAATTCGGTTTCTTCTTCGGCTTCGGTTTCAGGGAGCGCTTCTACTAAAGCATCAAGTAAATCTCCGGTACCACTACCGTTTGTACTGGCAATAGGAAAATATTCGCCAAGACCTAAAGAATAAAATTCTACAGCATTCTCCAGCCTTTTATTATTATCTACTTTATTAACAGCAAGAAGCACAGGTTTATCTACTTTTCTAAGCAATTGCGCAACATCCTCGTCCATAGGGGTTACTCCACTTTCAACATCTACCATAAAAATTATAGCATCGGCTTCATCTATAGCAAGTTCTACCTGCTTGTCTATTTCGGCTTCAAAAATATCGTCGCTTCCCACAACATATCCACCGGTATCTATAAGGGAAAAATTACGACCATTCCAATCAGATTTTCCATAATGACGATCGCGGGTTACCCCACTAACCGAATCTACAATCGCCTCACGACGTTGAATTAATCGGTTGAAAAAAGTAGATTTTCCAACGTTTGGTCTTCCTACAATGGCTACAATATTGCCCATAATATTTATTCTTTATTGCCTCAAAGAGGTTTATTTTCTGAATTTATTCAGAAAATGTAATTGTTTGCAAAATTAGTGTAAAAATTCGGGTTTACCCGAAACTTAGAAAACGGAAGTTTTCTGTAAAAAATTGAAGTATATAAATTGAAAATTTTAGATAAAAACTTTTAGAAAATTAATTCAGAAAAATTATTCATTATACCCAAAACGCTTTAACTGGCGTTGGTCGCTTCTCCAGTTTTTGTTCACTTTTACGTAAAGTTCAAGATGAACCTGTTTCCCAAAGAATTTCTCAAGATCTTTTCGGGCTTCTACCCCAACCCTTTTTAAAGCGGCACCTTTATGACCTATAATAATTCCTTTTTGAGTTTCGCGCTCTACCATAATCACGCTACGCATTCTAATGATTTTCTCTTCTTCAAAGAATTCCTGAGTATCAATTTCTACCGCATAGGGAATTTCTTTTTTATAATGTATTAAAATCTTTTCGCGAATAATTTCATTTACAAAGAAACGCTCGGGCTTATCGGTAAGCGTGTCTTTTGGATAAAACGCCGGAGATTCTGGTAATAACTCAATAATTCGGTTAAATACTTCAGCAACATTAAAACCTTCTAAAGCCGAAACCGGAAAAATTTCAGCATTGGGTACTTTCTCTGTCCACATTTGTACCTGGCTTTCCAATTCTTCCTGGTTAGATTTATCAATTTTATTCAGCAATAAAATAACTGGAATATCGGTTGAAATTATTTTATTAAAAAAGGCTTCATCTTTAAGTTCCTTTTCCCCAATTTCTACCATATATATCAAAACATCGGCATCTTCAAAAGCAGATTTCACAAAACCCATCATAGATTCCTGCAACTCGTAAGCCGGTTTAATAATTCCGGGGGTATCGCTTAACAACACCTGGAAGTCTTCGCCATTTACAATTCCCAGAATACGGTGGCGGGTGGTTTGCGCTTTAGAAGTGATAATAGACAATTTTTCGCCTACAAAAGCATTCATTAAAGTAGATTTCCCCACATTAGGGTTCCCAATAATATTTACAAATCCTGCCTTATGTGCCATTTTGATAATTTTTATGCTGCAAAGGTAAGACGATTCACTTACAGTTATCTGCTTTTGATTTAAATTTATTTCATAAATAGGTTTTGCATTAATTTTCTAACAAAATTTATTAGTAATTTGATAATCAGATAGCTTCATATTATTAATACATTAAAAATTCTTACTAAAGTGGCTACAAACTTGGCTAACAAAAATAATTGGCTAATTTTGCCGGCTCTTATGAAGCAAAGAAGAAATATACAATCGTCTCCACTTACGCCGCCCTAGGCAGTTAAGTCTTCATTTCTATTAGATTCCGAAAATTTATTTTCTGCGGAAGAGAATCCGCTTTCCATTATTTATTAAAATTATATTCTGATGAAAAAAATCTTCAACCTGTTTGATTTTTCACAAAAAGTAGATTACAAAAACGAAGTTTTAGCCGGACTTACCGTGGCGCTGGCACTAATACCAGAAGCAGTTGCCTTTGCATTAATCGCCGGACTTTCGCCTTTAACAGGTTTATACGCCGCATTTGTTATGGGATTGGTAACAGCTATTTTAGGTGGTCGTCCAGGGATGATCTCTGGCGCTACAGGAGCGGTTGCCGTGGTTATAGTAGGTCTCTCAATTTCTCATGGACCAGAATATATATTTGCAACAGTAGTTTTAGCCGGATTAATACAGGTTTTAGCCGGAGTTCTAAAACTTGGAAAATTAATTAGGCTTGTACCACACTCTGTGATATTTGGCTTCGTAAACGGTTTGGCGATTATTATTTTTATGTCGCAATTAGACCAATTTAAAGCTTTAAACCCTGTTACCGGCGAGTTAAAATGGATGACGGGTCCACCAATGTATACATTTCTTGCGCTTGTAAGTGTTGCAATTTTAATTATCTGGCTTTTACCAAAACTTACAAAAGTAGTCCCGGCCACTCTAGTTGCAATTTTAGTAGTTTTTGCAATTGTAGCTGCCTTGGGAATAGATACTAAAACTGTGGGTGATATTGCTTCTATTAAAGGTAGTTTTCCTCCTTTTCATATTCCTATGGTACCTTTTAACCTGGATACTTTAATGCTTATTTTTCCATATGCCGCAATTATGGCCGGGGTTGGTTTAATTGAAAGTTTATTAACTCTAAATATTGTAGACGAAATTACCGAAACACGGGGAAGCGGAAATAAAGAATGTGTGGCACAGGGAACGGCCAACGTACTTTCAGGTTTTTTCTCTGGGATGGGTGGTTGCGCAATGCTTGGTCAAAGTTTAATTAACGTTTCTTCTGGAGCACGAGCCCGATTATCGGGTATAGTAGCTGCTGTTTTTTTATTGATCTTTATTATGTTCGGCTCTTCGGTTATTGAATTACTTCCAATGGCCGCCTTAACCGGGGTTATGATTATGGTTGCAGTTGGAACTTTTGAGTGGGCCAGTTTAAGAACTTTTAGAAGAATGCCTAAATCGGATATTCTGGTAATGGTATTGGTAACCGTAGTAACTGTAATTCTTCACAACCTTGCTTTAGCCGTATTGATAGGAGTTATTATTTCAGCACTTGTTTTTGCCTGGGACAACGCAAAACGTATTAGAGCTAGAAAGCGTATTGATGAAGATGGCATAAAACATTACGAGATTTACGGCCCTCTTTTCTTCGGATCTGTGCAGGCTTTTAATGATAAATTTGATGTTTTAAACGATCCTGAAGAAGTAATTATAGATTTTTCTGAAAGTCGTGTAGTAGATATGTCGGGGATTGAAGCCTTAAACAAGCTTACCGAGAGATACCATAAACAAGGCAAAAAACTTCATTTAAGACATTTAAGTCAGGATTGTCGAAGACTACTTAGTAATGCAGATGCCATTATAGATGTAAACATTTTAGAAGATCCAACCTATAAAGTTGCGGTAGATAAGGCTTAAGTTTCTTAACTTTATACTTCAACTAAAAAACACACGATGTCTATAATTGCTGAAGGAGAAAAGAAGTTTGAAGAAATAACTTCTGTGCAGAACAAGGCAATGCGCCTTAATCTAAATGAAAATATCTACGGAACTTTTGCTGAAATTGGTGCCGGGCAGGAAACCGTGCGGCACTTCTTTCGGGCAGGGAATGCTTCCGGAACTGTTGCAAAAACCTTAAGCGCTTATGATAAGGATTTTAGCGATGCTATTTACGGGATTGAAGATGACGGCCGCTATGTGACAGAGGACAGGTTAACGAGTATGATGCGCTACGAAACCGGACTTATTGAAGAGCGTATTTCCCGCCTTAAGCATCCCAATAAATTATTTTTTAGCTATGCCAACACCGTAGCAACCATAGACTGGGCAAAGAAATATAAAGGCCACGGTTGGCTGGGAGTAAGATTTCAAACAAAACCGGGAGAAGATTATAGCGAAATTGTTCTGCATGTGCAGTTTCACGAAAACAATGCTTCGCACCAGCAAATTAGCCTGGGGATAATGGGCGTGAATCTTATTCACGGTGCATTTTATCACTACGATAATCCTAAAAAGCTACTCAATCATTTATTTGATCATTTAACCACCGACAAGATTGAAATTGATGCTATTAATTTCACCGGCCCTGTTTTTAAAGATGTAGACAATAGATTAATGAGCCTGGAATTGGTTAAAAAAGGCATTACAGAAGCCATTATGTTCGCTCCCGATGGCAACAATATTTTACCAGCCAGTTTACTTTATAAAAAGAATATTTTAACGCTACGCGGAAGTTTTAGACCGGTTACTAAAGTAAATATGGCGATGTATGAAAAATCGCTAGAACTTTTCCTGAATGAAAGAAAAGTTGATAAGGATAAAACGGTAGTTATTTTTGAAATTACACTTTCTAATCTAAAAGGCGAAGGAGAAATAGACGAACAGGATTTCCTGGATCGTGCCGATTTACTGGGTTCTTTAGGCCAAACGGTAATGATTTCTAATTTCCAGGAATATTACAAGGTGGTAGAGTATTTTGGCCAACATACAAAAGAAAGAATGGGCCTTACCATGGGTGTAAGTACACTTCAGGACATTTTTGACGAAAGATATTACCGCCATTTAAGCGGTGGAATTCTTGAAGCCTTTGGAAAATTATTCTTTAAAAGTTTAAAAATATATCTATATCCGCTTAAAGACCAGGAAACCGGAGAGATTATTACCAGTGAAAACCTAAAGGTACATCCAAGAATGCAGGAGCTTTATCAATACTTTAAAGATAATGGCCGCGTTGTAGACATTAAAGATTACGATCCTAAAACCCTGGATATTCACTCCAGGAAAGTACATCAAATGATTAGAGAAGGGAAAACCGAATGGGAAGATATGCTGCCAGAAAGCACTACAAAAATGATTAAAGAAAAAGAACTTTTTAGAGGAAAGTAGAGAAAAAAGCACCTCTACCTTTTTCAGAAGTATTTCTAAAGAATAAAAAAGCCGTTTAAATAAAATTTAAACGGCTTTTCATTTTAAGATTTTTAGCAATTAATCCTGGTAAAAAGAATTTGGCCAGGCATCGTTGCCAGAGTTTACATCTGGTAAAATTTTATTAGGGTCTAACTCTACATTTTCAATAGATTTATCGGTGCGGTGTAGATAATTCCAGGAATCACCACGCTGCCAAATCTCTACCGGAAGAGTTACATTTTCTGAAGAACCATCTTCGTAAGTAATTTCCATTTTAACCGGCATTGGTATTTCACCCTTATTAGTTAAGGAAATAACGTAATTACCTTCATATTGTCTCACTCCATCTAAACCTAAGTCTATATTACCTGTACCGTAGAACCATTTTTGAAAGAACCAGGAAAGGTTTTCTCCTGAAACATTCTCCATATGATTAAAGAAATCGGCTGGCTGGGGGTGTTTGTATGCCCAGGTTTCAATGTAAGACTTAAAGGCATTATCAAATCGTTCCTCTCCTAAGATATACTCTCTAAGTAATAATAAACCAATTGCGGGCTTGTAGTAAGCGATCATTCCCAGATTTCTTAAGTTAGAAACATCTGGATAAGTATCTATCCCTTCTCTTTGTTCACTGGTAAACCAGCCTGTCATGTTCCTGGTTTTATTCAATCTCGCAGGATATTCGCCATTGTTAAAATCTAAGGTACTGTAATAATTAATAAAAGTATTAAAACCTTCGTCCATCCAGGCGTATCTTCTTTCGTTAGAACCAACAATCATTGGGAACCAGTTATGGCCAAATTCGTGGTCTGTAACGCTCCAAAGCGAAGCACCTTCACTCTTCCAACCGCAAAAGTTGAGTCCGGGATATTCCATTCCGCCTATATCAGCAGCAACATTCACAGCCACAGGATAAGGATATTCAAACCATTTTTCAGAATAATGTTCAACCGAAGCTTTAGAATATTCAGTAGAACGGCTCCAGGCATGCTGCCCATCACTCTCTTTTGGGTAAGCCGATTGCGCCATTGCTTTTTTTCCGCCAGGCAAATCTATTTTAGCCGCATCCCAGATAAATGCTTTTGAAGAACCAAAAGCTACATCACGGGTGTTTTCCATTTTAAAATGCCAGGTTAGGGTGCCTTCCTGTTTAGCGCGCAACGACATATCATTTACTTCTTCAGGTTTAATTAAATAAACCGTAGAATCGCTCTCTTTAGCCCTTTCCATTCTATCTCTTACGGTAGAAGACAATACCTGCCTGGGGTTTTGTAATTCACCCGAAGCTACCACAATATGGCTAGCCGGGGCAGTAATTTTATAATCATAATCGCCATAATCTAAGTAAAACTCACCTGCACCAAGATAGGGTTCTATATTCCATCCTTCCACATCATCATAAACCGCCGCTTTAGGAAACCATTGTGCGAGAGCGTAAATAGTCCCGTCTTCCACATCCAGTCTTCCCATACGGTCCATTCCTTCTACCGGTATTTTATACTCAAAATTCATAGAGACGGTAGCTTTCCCACCATTTGCAGGAATAGGATCTTCAAAAAATACCTGCATCCTGGTATCGTTTATTAAGTAATCTGAAGATGAACTTCTTTTCACTTTGGCTTCTAAATTTGAGATAGTATAGCCCCCGTCAATATCTCCGTTATAACGATTGCCCTGAATTGGGGTAGTTAATGTACCACGAGAATCTTCTGTAAAGCGGTTTTGCTCTAAATGCATCCAGATAAAATCTAACTCGTGCGGACTGTTATTGGTATAGGTTAATGTGATTTTCCCTTTAATAGTATGTTTTTCATCATTTAGAGTGACATCTATATCATAATCGGTTTCATTCTGCCAATATTCCGGACCCGGCCTTCCTGAAGCAGCGCGGTACATATTACCACTACGGTCCATAAATTCATTAAAATCTCCCTGGTTGTTTCCTACAACCTCCTGGGCTTTAGCGCCGGTACTAAACATTCCTGCTACGGCAAGGCCAAGCAAAGCTCTGGATAAATATCTCATTCTTTTAAGTTTTATTGTAATTGCCGCTAATTTAACCAAACTGTTTAAAAAATCCTCAAAATTCGGTTATATAAGACTCAAACAAAAAATAAAAATAATGGAATATTAAAACTGAAAAATCAAATGTCTTAAACCGAAAGAAGTAATCTCAATACCAGGCTTTTTTTTGTAGACACAGGTTTAAAAAAGTTTACTATTACGGTCGTACATGATAATGCTTCCTGCCACCGAAACATTTAAACTTAAGCTAGACTGAAACTTCACTAAAAAATGGGATTTCTCTATAGCCTGGTTAGAAAGCCCATGATCTTCGGCTCCCAATAAATAAACGCATCGCCTGGGGTGGTTAAAAGTTTCAAGAGGCTCTGCATCTTCGGTAAGTTCAACACCTACCAGCATAGCACCTTTAGGTAAATTTGAATAAAAATCTTCAAAAGTTTTATAATGAAAATATGGCATTGCACCCACTGCCTTATGAGTATCACAAGCCTGTTTCGCATAACGATTCCCAATAGTAAAAATATAACTGGCTCCCATATTTTGGGCCGAGCGCCAAAGTACGCCAAGGTTTTCGGGAGTTTTTCCATTTTGAATACCTATACCGAAAAATCCCTGTTCTAAATTGTCTACTTTCATAAGAATTCAAAAATAACAGAATATTTTTTTCTACAGAATTTCCTATGGAATAAACCTGATCTTTATCATTTTATATAGCCATAAAGCTTTATAACTTTATAGGTAAATATTTAGCGTCATGAAATATATACTCATACCCACAGACTTCTCTGAATCTGCAAGAAATGCATCAGAATTTGGAATTGAATTGGCAAAGCTACTTGACCTTCCCATAAAATTTCTTCATAGTATTCAAACGCCGGTAGATTGGTCTAAATTAAACAAACAGGATGAAAGTAAATATCCAGAATCCAAGGCTAAAATTAATAACGCAAAAGAACAATTAAAAAGTTTAGAGAAAAAAGCAGAGGATAAACACGTAGAAGCAGAGCATACTTTAATCTTCAATACCGGTATGCAGGAACTGAATAATTACGTTAATCCTGAAAATTATGAATTAGTAATTATGGGTACTCACGGTACTAAAGGTTTTCAAAAAATATTAGGTTCAAATACTCAAAAACTTATCCGCCAATCTAAAGTTCCCGTATTGGCCATTAAGCACAAGTTTAATATTTCAAATTTGAACAAAATATTAATCGCTACCGATTTAAAAGAAGAGTCACAATCTGCCTTTCAGCATATTTTCAAAATCCTTGGGAATTTAAATACAGAGAAAAATCTGATTTATATAAATACACCTTATAATTTCAAAGAATATGAAGAGATAGAGAATTTAATGAGCAACTTTTTAAAGAATTGTGGCGTTAAAAATATAAAGACACAATCTCTAAGTGCTAATAATGAAGCCCGCGGAATAGGAATGGCTATAAACAAGATAAAACCAGATCTTTTTACAAGCATAACCCATCAACGTTCTGGCCTGGACACTATTTTTAGCCCGAGTATTACTGAAGAGATAATTAATAATTACGATATACCGGTATTGAGTATTAATAGAGAAATTTAAATAAGGTATTAAATTCTTATGAAGCAAAGGTTTTCTTTAGAGCCTAAAGATATTACCGTACCAAACATATTAAAACAAAAAAAGACCCTTACAAATTCATGTAAGGGTCTTCTAAAAAAAGGCGGTGACATACTCTCCCACAAATAGCAGTACCATCTGCGCTAACGGGCTTAACTTCTCTGTTCGGAATGGGAAGAGGTGAGCCCCGTTGCCATAACCACCTTAA
>NZ_JAFLQX010000035.1:0-1398 GCF_017579965.1 Salegentibacter sp. BDJ18 | reverse complement strand
GCTAACATCTCCTCTTAACCTTCCAGCACCGGGCAGGTGTCAGGCCCTATACATCATCTTTCGATTTAGCAGAGCCCTGTGTTTTTGATAAACAGTCGCCTGGACCTCTTCACTGCGGCCCCGCCGAAGCGGGGCGACCCTTCTCCCGAAGTTACGGGCCCATTTTGCCTAGTTCCTTAGCCATGAATCTCTCGAGCACCTTAGAATTCTCATCCCAACTACCTGTGTCGGTTTACGGTACGGGTTGCCACCACTCGCTTTTCTTGGAAGTCGATTCGCTGGATTATCACGCCGGCCGAAGCTTTTGTGTACTATCGGGGTGTTACCACTCCCTTCAACGTGCTATTCCGTCAGCACGCACCAACTGTTCGCCTCCGTCCGCTTTAACGTGGGGCAAGTACAGAAATATTAATCTGTTGTCCATCGACTACCCCTTTCGGGTTCGCCTTAGGTCCCGACTAACCCCCAGCTGATTAGCATAGCTGGGGAAACCTTAGTCTTTCGGTGTGCAGGTTTCTCGCCTGCATTATCGTTACTTATGCCTACATTTTCTTTTGTAACCAATCCAGCATACCTCGCAGTACACCTTCATCTCTGTTACAATGCTCCCCTACCACTCCATATCTAAATATGAAATCCATAGCTTCGGTAATATGTTTATGCCCGATTATTATCCATGCCGGACCGCTCGACTAGTGAGCTGTTACGCACTCTTTAAATGAATGGCTGCTTCCAAGCCAACATCCTAGCTGTCTGGGCAGTCCAACCGCGTTTCTTCAACTTAACATATATTTGGGGACCTTAGCTGATGGTCTGGGTTCTTTCCCTCTCGGACACGGACCTTAGCACCCATGCCCTCACTGATATAAAACATTTTATAGCATTCGGAGTTTGTCAGGAATTGGTAGGCGGTGAAGCCCCCGCATCCAATCAGTAGCTCTACCTCTATAAAACTATTATACCGCTGCACCTAAATGCATTTCGGGGAGTACGAGCTATTTCCGAGTTTGATTGGCCTTTCACCCCTACCCTCAGGTCATCCCAAGACTTTTCAACGTCAACGGGTTCGGTCCTCCACTATGTGTTACCACAGCTTCAACCTGCCCAAGGGTAGATCACACGGTTTCGCGTCTACCATTACCAACTTAAATCGCCCTATTAAGACTCGCTTTCGCTACGGCTCCACAGCTGAACTGCTTAACCTTGCTGGAAACGGTAACTCGTAGGCTCATTATGCAAAAGGCACGCCGTCACCCCAAAGGGCTCCGACCGCTTGTAAGCGTATGGTTTCAGGATCTATTTCACTCCCTTGTTCAGGGTTCTTTTCACCTTTCCCTCACGGTACTGGTTCACTATCGGTCTCTCAGGAGTATTTAGCCTTGGCGGATGGTCCCGCCG
>NZ_JAFLQX010000022.1:0-1417 GCF_017579965.1 Salegentibacter sp. BDJ18 | reverse complement strand
TCAAAAATTCATCGTTAAATAAATCCTCTTTTTTCATACTGTGTAAAATTTAAAATTAGACAAAAAAATAACAGGGGTCGCGACCCCTGTTATTTTTCTATTTACACAGTTTATGAGATAGTCCTATATTTAGCAGCTTAATTAATAATTTATCTTCTGAAAGTTTCTATTAAAATTCCTTCACTACCTAGGTCAGTCTCCCATTCTAAAGTGGTTTCCGTTAGTTCATTTATTTCCAAAATATAAGTTTCTAAACCTGTTTCAGAACTCTCCCAGGTAATCGTAAGTATATCATCATTTATCCCAAATTCACCATATTCGGTAATATCATCATATGTAAATTCTACCCTATTATCTGAGAAAAATTCAACTCTATCATTGTTTGGTTGGCCCATACTTTCTCCATCGAGATAACTATCAACCCCAATCCAAGATCCTAAAATTGTTGCTTCATTTTGTGCTTCAGAATCATCATTAGATGAACAGGAAAAAATCAAAAATAAGATTGGAATAAAGAATATTTTTTTCATTAAAACATTTATTTTCTGGAATATAAGACAATTTAACCAATTACCTCATATTCCATTATCAACGGTTGTACTATATTGCTGTTTTTATTAATTTCTAGTGATGAAAAGTAAAATAGTGTGTAAGACCAATTTATGACCTTCACTTATTAACCAAAATTAAATTTATAATTACGGGTAGCAGCTAATACGTCTTCCAATTCCTTTTGAAGCTCTTTTCCTTTATCTAAATTATACCAATTTTGTATCTCAGTTTTTATTATCTCAAAAGAAGCTTTCTCCTGGAGTAGTTCAGCATACATTTTTTGACAATTTTCAGGACGTGGTCCCCAGGTTGCTAAATCTTTACCTTGTTGATTTTTAATTACTAATTTAGGAATTGATTGGGTACCATTGGTGAGATACTGCTCAATCCTGTAAGGTGCTGCATCTCTTAATTCATAAGATATCGTTATTAGCGGATTTTCACTTGCTATCATTTCTATAAAAGGGATATTGTGAGCTGCGTCGCCACACCAGGGCTCGGTAATAATAATCCAGTGTTGCGGTTGATCTATTTTTTTTACAATCTCGACAATATCATTTGATAATTTTCCTGTTTTGAACCAACGGTTCATACGTGACCAGTTTAGCTTTGTATAATTCAGGTAATCGGGATTATCATAAGGCGGTTGATGTTCCGTCGCAGGTTTAAGCAGGATATTTTTGAAGTATGAGCTATATTCTTGAAAATTCATTGAAATTAATTTTATCGGGATTTTTATGGATCATTCTCAAAAGTTGTGTGTGAATTGAAATATTAGTTTGATTTTTGTTTTCTAAACAGGAAGCATTGGATCCATACATAGACCTACTCAAGATATTATTACCAGAACTATTAATCACCCATT
>NZ_JAFLQX010000034.1:0-1562 GCF_017579965.1 Salegentibacter sp. BDJ18 | reverse complement strand
ATCCCCCATTTGTTAGTCGGCAGTCTCAGTATTCAGTATGGCAGTCTTTATTACTGCTAACTGCTCCTGCTTACTGCAAACTGGGTTACCCAACTTCTAAAATTTCCTTTCAATTTGTAATGAACGTTGTTGTCTCAAATTCAAATTACTTTGAACTATGAACCTTTAACTTTGAACTGCGCCTTAGCGCGTCGTAGTCTCAGGCAGACTCGAACTGCCGACCTCTACATTATCAGTGTAGCGCTCTAACCAGCTGAGCTATGAGACTGTCCTTATTCTTTAAATATTAAATCGACAGCTTAGAATCAAGACCAAAAAAGGTCTTTAAGAACTTCCCTTTTGATTATTGCGCGTTGCACTTAAAGTGCATTGCTCTAGAAAGGAGGTGTTCCAGCCGCACCTTCCGGTACGGCTACCTTGTTACGACTTAGCCCCAGTTACCAGTTTTACCCTAGGCGGCTCCTTGCGGTGACCGACTTCAGGTACCCCCGGCTTCCATGGCTTGACGGGCGGTGTGTACAAGGCCCGGGAACGTATTCACCGCATCATGGCTGATATGCGATTACTAGCGATTCCAGCTTCACGCAGTCGAGTTGCAGACTGCGATCCGAACTGTGATAGGGTTTGTAGATTCGCTCCTTCTCGCGAAGTGGCTGCTCTCTGTCCCTACCATTGTAGCACGTGTGTGGCCCAGGACGTAAGGGCCGTGATGATTTGACGTCATCCCCACCTTCCTCACGGTTTGCACCGGCAGTCTGGCTAGAGTTCCCGACATTACTCGCTGGCAACTAACCACAGGGGTTGCGCTCGTTATAGGACTTAACCTGACACCTCACGGCACGAGCTGACGACAACCATGCAGCACCTTGTAATCTGTCCGAAGAAAAAAGTGTTTCCACTCCTGTCAGACTACATTTAAGCCCTGGTAAGGTTCCTCGCGTATCATCGAATTAAACCACATGCTCCACCGCTTGTGCGGGCCCCCGTCAATTCCTTTGAGTTTCATTCTTGCGAACGTACTCCCCAGGTGGGTTACTTATCACTTTCGCTTAACCACTCAGCCCTTAATCGGGCCGAACAGCTAGTAACCATCGTTTACGGCGTAGACTACCAGGGTATCTAATCCTGTTCGCTACCTACGCTTTCGTCCATCAGCGTCAGTATATTATTAGTGATCTGCCTTCGCAATCGGTATTCTGAGTAATATCTATGCATTTCACCGCTACACTACTCATTCTAACCACTTCATAATAACTCAAGACAATCAGTATCAATGGCAGTTCTCCCGTTGAGCGGAAGACTTTCACCACTGACTTAACTGCCCGCCTACGGACCCTTTAAACCCAATGATTCCGGATAACGCTTGGATCCTCCGTATTACCGCGGCTGCTGGCACGGAGTTAGCCGATCCTTATTCGCAGAGTACCGTCAAACCCCCACACGTGGGAGTGGTTCTTCCTCTGTAAAAGCAGTTTACAACCCATAGGGCAGTCTTCCTGCACGCGGCATGGCTGGATCAGGCTCTCGCCCATTGTCCAATATTCCTCACTGCTGCCTCCCGT
>NZ_JAFLQX010000033.1:0-1693 GCF_017579965.1 Salegentibacter sp. BDJ18 | reverse complement strand
ATCGTTTTTGTAATAGCTATCGCGGTAATGAAAAGGGTCATGTGGAACGCAGCGTGGAATATATCCGACGTAAGAGCTTCGCGGTGAAATGCCACTTCACGGATGTGGAAGAGGCCACAGCCTGGCTGCATACTAAAATAGCAGCCCTGAATAATACCAGGCAAAAACTCACCGGAAAGACGGCCAATGAACTACTTGCTCAGGAAAGGACCGCTCTGCTAGTGCTCCCCACCAGACTGCTCTGCTCAGACCAGATTCAGCTTAGAGTAGATAAATACGCTACGGTAAGCTACAAAACCAACCGATACTCGGTACCTGATCATTTAGTAGGCGAATTTGTCCAGGTTAAAATTATGAGCCACCAGCTATGGTTTTACCATAACGATCACAAAGTGGCCACTCACCACCGAAGTTATAACCTACACGATTGGATTATTAAAATCGATCACTACCTCGATACTTTTAAACGTAAACCTGGAGCCCTGGCAGGGAGTATGGCCCTGGCAAGCTCCAGGTATTTAAAAGCGCTTTATGAAGCCTATTTTATGGGAGAGTCCCGTAACTTTATTGAGCTACTGGATTATTGTCAGGAACATGCCATCACGGATGAAAAACTAGAACAAGCAGTAACCCAGCTTACTGGTAGTCCAGTAAAGGAACTTACCACAGAAAAGATAAAAGCTCTGCTGGGAAACAAACAAGATCATCAGCAGCCCCTTAAGTGGACTCAAACCACGGCGATGGCTAAATCTCAACTTCAACAATTATCAACACTCATAAATTAAAGAACCTATGGATAAAACGATCAACCAGCGTATTGTGGACTACAGTAAAGAGTTACGACTACCCATATTTAGAAGAGATTTTACGACCTTGGCAAAAGAAGCTGCCACCCAGCGCCTGAATTATGAAGACTTCCTTTTACAGCTAATGGAACGAGAATATGAAGCTCGGGTAGAGAACCGTAAGAAATCCCATATCCGGCAAGCGAACTTCCCCTCAAAAATGTATTTAAATGATTTAATGCGGGAGCAATTACCGCCCAATGCAATGGAGAAACTTCCTTTACTGGAACGTCTTGATTTTATAGAATCCGGACAAAATATAGTATTGGCCGGGAATCCTGGTACCGGTAAAACACATATCGCCATAGGTCTTGGCCTGAAAGCCTGTCTGCAGGGTTATAGAGTATTATTTACCACAGTACATAAACTGTTAACCCAAATACGGGAATCGCATTCCCAGCGTACCTTAAAGGTTATGGAGGCACGTTTTGAGAAATACGATTTAGTAATCTGTGATGAATTTGGCTACGTCTCCTTTGATAAAGAAGGATCCGAACTCCTGTTCAATCATCTTTCTTTACGAGCCGGACGCAAATCAACCATAATTACTACCAATCTAGGCTTTGAACGCTGGGAGGAGATCTTCGGTGACCCAGTATTAACAGCTGCCTTAGTAGATAGGCTAACCCATAAAGCACATCTTATAAATATGAACGGAGAATCTTACCGCTTAAAAGAAACCAAACAAATGATGAACAAATGAAAAATCGAAAAAATGGTACCCGGGCGCCGCCGGTATCCCTGTTCCCTGGGGGTACCCCCAGGGAACAGGGATACCGTTGTTAATTAATTTAAAATGGTATACTTTTGAAATGAAATAGTGGTATACTTTTCAGTTGAAATAAACA
>NZ_JAFLQX010000032.1:0-4682 GCF_017579965.1 Salegentibacter sp. BDJ18 | reverse complement strand
TCAGCAGAATCCTTTAATGCAAAGATAAAAGCCTTTAGGGCTCAGTTTAGAGGAGTGAAAAATGTAGAATTCTTCTTATATAGATTAACCACAATTTTTGCTTAAACACAACAATTAGGCTTGATCCGTCTTTAAGTTAAACAATAAGTGTTAAAGACGAAAGTCAAATCAATCTAATGATCATTCTAAGATAGTGAAATGCTGGAAAGAAAGTATTCACCGAATCATTCACTGGATAGGGTGATATCAAACCATATCAAATGATATCGTAAAAACAAAAAACACTGAAAATCAATAGATTAACAGTGTTTTTATATCCTTTTAAAGAAGGTTCGTCGGGGTGGCAGGGTGAATTTGCCGCTCCCTTAATACCCGTAAATGCAGTACTTTTCTTTATTTCCTTTCCTCCAGGTAACCGAATGGGTAACTTTGAGAATGATTTAAATAATTAATCAAAGATAAGGAATTTTAAAACATACAATTATTACAAGGGTTTTATATCTTTAGATCTCCAACAAATTGAAGTGAACGAACTTCGCGTAATTCCAAAGCTTGGTTTTTATAGACACCTTCAATAGGTTTAAAAAAAGTTATGTCGCAAGGAATTCTTGTTAGTTCTGCGGTAAAATTTATTTTAATAGTTTCATCAATATCATCCAAATTAATAGTGTATTGAAATGTCGATTCATTTGGATTAAATAATCTAAGTGAGTTATCTAACTCTCTTAGGTCAGCATCAGAATTAAGCAATTCATTTTCAGGAACAAATTGAAATCCAGCACCGGGAAAATCGCCTTCTACACTAATATTATTTGGGTCAATAGTTCCGTTATCGATTAGGTTTTCCCCTGTGCTATCAACTATTCTGACATATAAGGAAGGAAATATTGGATCATAAAGTGAACAGTCAATTTCTTCTTCATCTTCATTTTTCGAACAGCCCATAAAAATTGTAACTGTAATTATTAGGAGAATTATTTTTTTCATACCACTTTGAAATAAAAGGTTTGTCAATTTGAAAGAAGGTATAGATGAAAATTCAGTTCGCGTTAAACTTAATTAAAGAGATAATTTATTCTAAAAGAGAAACTATTTGTTCTTAGATTAAATTCGTCAGTTTTATATAAATCACTTATTGCAGCCTGATAATTATAGCCTATTCCTGCTTCCAATTTTTTAATAAATTCATAATAGATTGAAGCACCAATAAATGCTTCTAAAAAATATCCTTTACTTATTGTATCTAAGTCATTTTTTATTTCAAAATTATTTTTGAGTCCGCCAATTATCACCGGTTTAAGTTTACCAGTCAGTAATGAATAATTAATAGAAATGGGAACAACTAAAAATCTTTGCTGTATGATTTCCGGAATCGAAGAAGAAAGAACATTACACAAAATGCAATCGTTGTATGTTCCAGTAAAGTCTTTTTTGGAATAAAGAAACCCAGAAGATACGGCTAATTTTTCTCCAAAATAGTAATTAGTTGTCAGTCCTAAACTATAATTACTTTGGTCGAATTCTACCTCTAATGCATTAGCACCTTTCATCTGTATATAATCTATTCCGGCTCTTTCGTCTGAAAAAAATAAATTATCAGTAGAATATTCAATTCCAAAGCTCCATCTTGGATTATTCTGGGAATAAACGCTAATTTGAAGTAGTAAAAATGTTATGAGTAATATTTTTTTCATAAAGCTATTGATTAACGGGAACATGAGTATTTATTGTAGCATTGAGGCTTATAATTAATGACTCTATTTAATAGATGCATTTTTTCTCGATTGGTTGCGTCAAATTGTTAACAAACATACTGTTAAATTAATTAGTTGATTCTTATACTGTATTCTAACTCCTAAAATTTCAGTAAGAATACAACCTAATTTTTTTTTGTTTAGTTCATATTAAAATAAGGGAGTAATCAAGAGGATGACACGCAGAGCGATGTCATTTGACTCCCCTAATATTTAAAATTCTGATTATAAACATATTAAATAATGAAAAACTCGAAATATATCCACCTCAGTGGATATACCCCACTGGAAGAAGCTGTAAAATCACGAGGGCTATAGCCAGTTAGTATTAAAATAGTATCCATTTTGATAAAATCAAATGCCACTCACCACTTTCACTTCCACTTCGCAAAAGCTTCATTTCAGCAAAAAAGGTTCATTACTAATTAATCTGGACATGGGTCAAAAAGCTTAGAATATTAAAAAACTGAAAAAATAATATTGAAAAGCTTTTTGACTCAAGACCGCCTGGGCGGTAACTAAAATTCACCGATCAGGATTTCAGAGTTTTTTTATACCTTCTTGCTTCACCTTACCTTTTGCTGCAAAAAGAACAAGCTTTAAAATTAACCGGAGTGCATAACCGCTATGCTTTTATAACTCCTCAATAATTTTAAAAGCTTGAAGATGAATGGCAACAAAAGGTAATGCGACGGCTCTGGAAGAAGTAAATAAAAATAACGTAATAAACCAGTTCATCCTGATCTACAAGATTTCTTATTTTCGCCGGCAAAAGGAAAATGCTCAAGATGAAAAAAGTAAATCTTATTATCTCAGTGATGGCGAACTTAGGCAGTTAAAATTTTTCTTTGAGTAAAATCTCGAAATTATTAAACTGAATTAGTAGCTCGATTTCCAAATGCATTAAAGAAAAGGAAAGCAAGATGTGTCATTGTAATGACAATCTTGCTTTGCGCCCGATGGTTGCAAAGGTTTTAAAATAAAAAACTTACCTCAAATAGCCTTAAAGCCCCAGAAAAAACCGTTGAAATTTGTGGCAAAACTAATTTGAATTAGACAGTAATTTTATACGCGAGTAGTGAATTGAACGCGAGATTACCAGTAAATGGGCTGGAACACCCTGGAAATAGGGTCAAATTTACTGGTAATACAAAACAAAATAGGTTTTGCGCCCTATGCTGTTTTTACTTTACACTTAACTTCCCGTACGCTATAAAAACAGCATAGGATCCAGCGCTGTAAGTTATGGTAGATTTAGGGGCCATAATTTTTCTTTTTTAACTAGCTTATTTTATATCAAAACCTACTAAATCTATAAAAAATTCAGCATCGTTTTATTTTTGATGACAAAGTGATGCGGAAATGATGCGGCTGAAAATCACCAGTATTACTGGTCTTATTTATATCTGGCATCGATTCATCAAAAAAAGAAGAAATTACCGGAGGCTTTTCTCCTTTGTGTCTACAGAATTTGTTGCTTTGATGCAGATCTTCCCGAAAGCCTTGATAAGACTGGGCTTATGGGCCGCATCACTTCTGCATCGTTTCATCGTTTCTTATTTAGGAGAGTTTAGATTGCAATTGATCCATATCGTCTCCTAATTTTTGATCAACTACTCTGGCATAGATTTGCGTAGTTGATAATTTAGTGTGCCCCAGGAGCTTTGAAACGGTTTCTATGGGCACTCCATTGGATAGGGTGACCGTTGTAGCAAAAGTATGTCTGGCAACGTGAAAACTAAGCTTTTTAGGAATTTTACACTGCTCTGCAATTTCCTTCAAGTAAGTATTTGTTTTTTGGTTGCTATACACCGGTAATAGAACTTCTGAAGTTGGTTTTTCATATTTATACAAAATACTGCGAGCTTTTTCCAGTAGCGGTACCTTAATCGGTTCATTGCTTTTCTCCCGCCTGCTATAGATCCAGTCCTTCCCATTCACGCCTTTTACCAGGTTATCCCGGGTAAGGTTTTTTAATTCCCCATAACACATTCCAGTATAGCAGGAAAAAACAAAAATATCCTTGGTGGTTTCCAGTGTTACTCTTCTGAATCGGGTCTCCTCAATATAATCTAGTTCTCTTTGGCTCAAATAAGCACGATCAAATTTTTCAAATTTCATTTTATAGTCCCGGAATGGATCCTTATCCAGCCAACCAAGTTTAATGGCTAAATTTGTGAGCTTCTTGAATCGCTCCATATGTTTCATTATTCCGTTATTACTCAACTGCTTTTTGCCATTTTTCCCCTTTTTTCTTCTTAGAAACTTGTCGAAACTGGAAACGAACTGATAATCTATATTTTTAAGATAGATATCTTTGATTCTATGCTCGCAGAAAAGGTAATCACTCAAATACTTTTCTGTAGCCCCGTAATTTTTCAGCGTTCCTGGTTTAAGTACATCAACCATAGTGGTTTTATGATATTCAAGAATTTCCTGGAGGGATTTAAAAGTCGCATCAGCCCCAAGAAAACGGGCTTTGATAGCCTTGGCTGTTATAATTCTATCTTCTTTGAGCAGGTCTTCATAACACTGCAGTAGTTTCGAATACTTGGCGTCCAGATAATTATTCAAAACTGTAGCTTCAAGGTTTCTTCCTTTTAATCTGTGGGCGCGATCATCCCAGGATTCCGGGTCACATTGTCGTCTTAAACTAATTTCTGCCCGACGGCCATTGACAGTAACCCTTGCATAAATAGGTGCAAGAGTATCTTTTTTCTTGGCCAAATTCAGCCAAAAGAGAATACGAAAAGTGGGTTTTGTTTTCATTGCCTTTCATTTAGGTAACCGATTTAACATAATTGTGGATCATTCTCAAAAGTTGTGTGTGAATTGAAATATTAGTTTGATTTTTGTTTTCTAAACAGGAAGCATTGGATCCATACATAGACCTACTCAAGATATTATTACCAGAACTATTAATCACCC